>JAQCGQ010000007.1 GCA_027730465.1 Actinomycetota bacterium
AACTAAAGATATTTGATGCCGGTGATTTATTAATGCCTGGTGGAGATCTAGTTAAATCACTTAAAGTTTGAGAAAAAACTACTGAGAAAATATCAAAGGTAGGTGCCATTGCCATTAGTAATGCCAGGAATTGCTGGAGCGGCGCTACTAGCTTTTCACTTTCATTTGATGACTTTATTATTACAAATTTTAACTCTGGTGTGGTTTCAACCTTTCCAAAGTTTGTTTATGTCTCAGCTGCTAGAGGAATACCGGCCCAAGCAAACGTGATCGGTAGTGCAATGTTTTTCATTGCTTTAATAATTGTAATAGTTGGTCAAGTAGTTAGCCGGCAACGCAAGAAGGTATAAAAAGATTACTGATCTAACCATCTAACCCATACGGATCATTTTCATTTAAATTACGCCTTCTAATTCTAATTTTATGAATCGACTGGTCAGTTTCTGGATCATAGAGCTCAATGCGCTTACCAAAAATTAAATTTGCGAGCCAGTCTAGAAAACGCATTTAATTCCTTTCCAAATCTAGGCACCTATAATTTTTAGGATACTAAATGCTACTGCTTTAACTGGCTATAAGCAGTCATTTTTTTCACTTTACCGATTAATTACTGGATATATACTTAAGCCCATGACAAACATCGGCAATATGTATGGCCCTGATTTCACTTTTCTTGGTATTCCAAGGTGTGATTTAGATAAGCCAGATACTTATAAGGGAGCTGATGTTGTAATAGTTGGTGCTCCTATTGATAGCGGAACCTCCCACCGTTCAGGTGCAAAAATGGGACCACAAGCTATTCGTATGGGTGATTATCTTCCTCATGATGCATCTCGCCCACATCTTGCAATGCGGATTGATCCGCTGCAAAAGCTAAAAATATTTGATGCTGGTGATCTTTTAATGCCAGGTGGAGATTTAATCAACTCATTAAAAGTATTAGAGGTAGCAACTGAAAAGATTTCAAAAGCTGGCGCTATTGCTGTTGTCTTAGGCGGGGATCACTCAGTGGCTTCTGCTGATGTGGCAGGAATTGCAAATCATTTAGGCAAAGGTAAAGTTTCAATGATTCATTTTGATGCGCATGCCGATACTGGCGCTGATCAATTTGGCGCACTAATTGGACATGGCACACCAATGCGCAGATTAATTGAATCAGGATCAGTTCGTGGTGATCGTTTCTTGCAATTAGGACTTCGTGGTTATTGGCCAGATGATGCAACTTTAAAGTGGATGGCTGGTAAGGGGATGAAATCTTATGAAATGACAGAGATTCATCATCGCGGAATGAAAGCTGTTTTAGATGAATCATTTACAATTCTAACTAATGGTTGTGATGGCGTGTTTTTATCTGTTGATATTGATGTGGTTGATCCTGGTATGGCTCCCGGTACTGGCACACCAGAGCCAGGAGGCATGACAAGTCGAGAGTTACTTGAGGCTGTGCGAAGAATTTGTTTAGAACTGCCAATTGTTGGCATTGATGTAGTTGAAGTTGCACCTGCTTATGACAGCAGTGATATCACAGCAATCTTAGCTAATCGAGTAGTACTAGAGGCGTTAAGTGCAATTGCACTTAAAAAAGCGGGCGGTAAATACTCTGCAACCCGTAATTTATTAGATAGAGATTAACTCTTAACAGAGGCTATTGCCTCATCTAATACAGAAAGACCATCTTTTAGCAGATCTTCATCAATAATTAATGGCGGCAGTAATCTAATTACATTTGCATAGGTTCCAGCTGAAAGAATAAGCACACCCTTGCTAATGCAGTATTTAGTAATTGCTAATTGAGCTGCTGAATTTGGCTCATTACTACCTGGTTTAATTAACTCAATCGCTTGCATAGCGCCCCGGCCTCTAACCTCACCAATAATGGAGTATTTCTTTGCCATCTGAAGGAGGGCATCATTCATAATCTTGCCAATTTTATTAGCACGCTCTACTAAATTATCTTTTTCAATGGTTTCAATAGCGCCAAGAGCTGCAGCGCATGCAATTGGATTTCCACCATATGTGCCACCTAGTCCTGAAAGATGAATTGAATCCATAACATCAGCCCTACCAGTTACTCCAGCAAGTGGCAGACCGGCAGCGATTCCTTTAGCAGTAACAATTAAATCTGGAACGACAGATTCATCCTCAGATGCAAACATATGCCCAGTTCGCCCAAATCCAGTTTGTACTTCATCTGCAATAAAAATAATTCCGTAATCTTTACAGAATTTAGAAAGTCCAGGTAGAAAACCCTTACACGGAACGATAAATCCACCCTCACCAAGAATTGGCTCTATAACGATACAAGCGACATTACTGGCGCCAATCTCCTTTTCAATTTTATGCAGCACCATGGATAAAACAGAACTCTCACAAGGTTTAACGCATGCATCACACCTATATGGATATGCCATCGGCATTCGGTAAACCTCTGGAGCAAAGGGCCCAAATCCATCCTTATATGGCATGTTCTTAGCTGTCATTGCCATAGTTAAATTAGTTCGTCCATGGTAGCCATGCTCAAAAACAACTACTGCAGATCGCTTAGTAAATTTACGAGCAATTTTTACAGCATTTTCAACCGCCTCAGCACCTGAGTTAAAGAGTGCTGATTTCTTCTTATGAGTTCCTGGGGTTAAGCGGTTAAGTGCTTCACAAACTTCAACATATCCGGTGTAAGGCACAACCATAAAACAAGTATGAGTAAATGCATCTATTTGTGTTTTAACATTTTCAATTACTTTAGGTGATGAATGGCCAACATTTAATACTGCAATACCTGCGCCTAAATCTAAAATTGAATTACCATCAACATCAATAATTATTGAACCCTCAGCTCTTTCAATAAATACTGGAAAAGCTGTACCTAATGAGGCTGAAACTGCCTCGGCTCTGCGTTTAATTAATTGCTCAGATTTTGGTCCAGGAATAGCTGTAATCAGATTACGCTTTTGCGCAATTGGGTTTTTTGCCTCTGAGTACATGCGTAAATGCTAGCGGATTAGGTCTAGTACCGGCGCAGTTAAGATACTCATATGCGCGAGATAGTCATTTTGGGCTCAACTGGATCAATAGGTGTACAGGCCCTGGAGATTGTTTCCGCCTATCCAGATAAGTTTCGAGTTATTGGTCTAAGTGCGGGGCGAAAAAATCCAACATTACTAATGCAGCAGGCTAAAAAATTTAATGTGCCAATTGTTGGCAGTATGGCAACTGCTCCTAAAACAGATGGAGTTAAGATAATTGATGGTGATAATTCATCAGTTGAGATTGCGGCAATTCCTTGTGACATTGTTTTAAATGGCATTACTGGCTCAATTGGGTTAGGCCCAACACTTTCTGCGCTAGCAGTTGGAAATAAGGTTGCGTTAGCCAATAAAGAGTCCTTAGTTGCTGGCGGGGAATTAGTCATGAAATATGGCAGCGATAAATTAATACCGGTTGACTCTGAACACTCTGCTATTTATCAGGCACTTTTGGCTGGAAAAGTAAGTGATGTTAAGAAACTGATTTTAACTGCAAGTGGTGGTCCGTTTAGAGATAGAGCAGATCTATCTGATGTCAGCGTTACTGATGCATTAAATCACCCAACCTGGTCTATGGGTGAAGTAGTAACGATTAACTCCGCCACCTTGCTTAACAAAGGACTTGAGATAATTGAAGCCCATTATTTGTTTGGGCTTTCTTATGATGTGATTGAAGCAGTAATTCATCCTCAATCTGTGGTGCATTCACTTGTTGAATTCATTGATGGTTCAACAATTGCGCAAGCATCACCACCGAATATGAAAGGCCCGATTGCTTACGCACTTTCTTATCCAGAGCGAATAGGTAAAGCTTGTGAGGCGATTGACTGGAGTAAGTCACATACTTGGAATTTTTCACCAATTGATAATAAAAAGTATCCTGCAGTTGAGTTAGCAAAAAATTGTGGCAGGGCCGGTGGGGGATTACCAGCAATTTATAATGCTGCAAATGAGGTGGCAGTTGCTGCATTTTTAGCATCACAAATTAAATTCACAGCCATAATTGAGGTGGTTGAGCGAGTAGTTAACGCATTGATTAGTAATACTGCAACTACAATTAGAGATATCTCTGATGTCAGTGGCATAGAGCAAAGTGCACGAATTAAAGCTAGTGAGTTAATAAAGGAGATCGCTTAAATGGCATTTATCGGTGTAGTAGCTTTTATCGCTGCTCTTTTAATTTCAGTAATGATTCATGAGGCCGGACATTATTTAACTGCAAAAAAGTTTGGAATGAAGGTTACAGAATTTTTTATTGGTTTTGGAAAAAAGATTTGGTCTACTCAACGAGGTGAGACTGAGTTTGGTGTTAAGGCGATACCAGCTGGTGGCTACTGCCGAATTGTTGGAATGTCACCCAGGGAAGAATTATCAGAGGCTGATAGTGATCGCGCTTTTGTTAAAGCCGGAGTTGGCCAAAGACTAATTGTTTTAGGCGCAGGATCTTTTCTACACTTTGTGATTGGTTTCATTTTACTGCTAACTCTATTTTTATCAGTTGGTGTTACTTCCGTTACCAGCACTATTGAAAATGTGAGTGCGTGTATTCCACAGAAAACTAATGAAGTCTGTTCAGAAAACTCTGTGCCATCACCTGCTAAAAAAGTTGGAATTATGGCTGGTGATAAAGTCACAAAAGTAAATGGGCAAATCTATGAAGAGTGGGTTGATGTAATTACAATAATTCGTGCCTCAGCGGGAAAGCAAATTGAGGTTACTATTGAAAGAAATGGCATGCCAATGAACTTTTTGGTTACCCCAACAAGTAGAGATTTAAATGGTGAAAAAGTTGGCGTTCTTGGTGTGATAAACACAGTTGGCACAATTACCTATGCACCAGTTACGGCAACTGCTAAAGCAACTAAATACACCGGTGAAATCTTAAAAAATAGTTTGACAGCATTATTTACGCTCCCTGCCAAGATCCCAGATTTGGTAAGACAAACCTTTGATGGAGAAAAGCGAGATGAACAAGGTTTAGTCGGTGTTGTAGGTGTGGCAAGAGTAAGTGGTGAAACTGCTAGTACTGATGTTTTAACAGTGCGGGAGAAGGTCGCCACATTTATTTTAATTATCGCCTCACTTAATCTGTTTGTTGGAATGTTTAATTTACTTCCACTTCTGCCACTAGATGGAGGGCATATGGCAGTTGCAATTGCAGATGGCGTTCGAAACTTCCTAGCTAGGCGGCGTGGATTTAGTAAGCCTGCGCCATTTGATGTCGAGAAACTGGCGCCAATTACTATGGTGGTCTTTATTTTCATGGCTTCTTTATCACTTCTTCTGCTCACAGCAGACATCTTTAATCCAATCAGACTTAATTTCTAGATAAGATTTAGCTATGGTTGATTTAGGTATTCCAGCAGCACCAGCGCCAATTTTGGCGCCACGTCGAAAAAGTAGGCAATTAAAAGTTGGTTCAGTATTAGTTGGCGGAGATGCACCTGTCTCAGTTCAATCGATGTGTACAACTCTTACAGCAGATGTGGATTCAACCTTGCAACAGATTGCCGAATTAACTGCTTCTGGTTGTCAAATAGTTAGAGTTGCCGTTCCCTCACAAGATGATGCTGATGCCCTAGCGCAGATTGCTAAAAAATCACAAATTCCAGTAATTGCTGATATTCACTTTCAACCAAAATATATTTTTGCAGCAATTGATGCTGGCTGTGCTGCAGTTCGAGTAAATCCTGGAAATATTAAACAATTTGATGACAAAGTTAAAGAGGTTGCAAAAGCAGCTGGTGATGCAAAGATTCCAATTCGAATTGGTGTTAATGCCGGCTCACTTGATCCAAGATTACTTGCAAAGTATGGCAAGGCAACACCTGAGGCATTAGCTGAGTCAGCCTTATGGGAAGCATCCTTATTTGAAGAGCATGGCTTTAGTGATATTAAAATTTCAGTTAAACATCATGATCCAGTAACAATGGTGAAGGCTTATCGTATCTTGGCAGCTAAATGTGATTATCCATTACATCTTGGTGTCACTGAGGCGGGCCCACTATTTCAAGGAACAATTAAATCTGCTACTGCTTTTGCAATATTACTGGCGGAAGGTATTGGGGATACGATTCGTGTTTCACTATCTGCCCCGCCCGTTGAAGAGGTAAAGGTTGGTATATCTATTTTAGAATCACTTAATTTACGTCAACGTAAATTAGAGATCGTCTCTTGTCCTTCATGTGGTCGTGCGCAAGTAGATGTCTACTCTTTGGCTGAAAAAGTTCAAGCAGGATTACAAGGAATGACAGTGCCACTTCGAGTTGCAGTGATGGGTTGTGTGGTTAACGGACCGGGTGAGGCAAGAGAGGCAGATCTTGGTGTGGCTTCTGGTAATGGTAAGGGTCAAATATTTGTAAAGGGTGAGGTAATTAAAACCGTGCCAGAGGCACAGATTGTTGAGACGCTAATTGAAGAAGCAATGCGCCTTGCGGAAGAAATGGAAGCCGCGGGAGTTGCATCAGGTGCGCCAACTGTTGCAGTTCAATAGATAGGCTTTACCTATGCTAAGGATGTCCACATTATTGCTGCGCACCCTGCGAGATGATCCAGCAGATGCTGAGGTTGCATCCCATCGATTACTAGTTAGAGCAGGTTTTGTTAGAAGAATTTCAGCTGGTGTTTATTCTTGGTTACCACTTGGTTATCGCACATTTAGAAAAATCGAACAGGTAGTGCGCCAAGAGATGGATAACGCTGGTTTTCAAGAGGTGCATTTTCCAGCCCTACTTCCAAAAGAGCCATATGAATCAACAAATCGTTGGGCAGAGTACGGACCAGATTTATTTAGATTAAAAGATCGAAAAGGTAATGATTATTTACTAGGACCAACACACGAAGAGATGTTTACTTTAATGGTTAAAGGTGAATTCTCTTCCTATAAAGATTTACCTTTATCTATCTATCAGATTCAAACTAAGTATCGAGATGAACCACGTCCTCGTAGTGGAATTATTAGAGGTCGAGAGTTTGTAATGAAGGATTCATACAGCTTTGATTTAGATGATGCAGGTCTTGAGGCTTCTTATAACAAACACCGAGCTGCTTATATAAAGACCTTTGATAGGTTGGGGCTTAAGTACAACATTGTTTCGGCAATGAGTGGAGCGATGGGTGGGTCAAAATCTGAAGAATTTTTAGCACCTTGCCCAACAGGTGAAGATACATATGTACTTTGTAAAGCTTGTGGTTATGCCGCAAATGTTGAGGCGATGATTTGTAAGGTTGCACCTTTTAAGGGTGAAAAAGCGGGCGCTATTGAATTACTTGATACACCTAATACTCCAACAATTGATTCTTTAGTTGAAATTTTAAATAAGAAGTATTCAGCTTCAATTACTGCAGCTAATACCTTAAAAAATGTATTGCTTATGGCTGATGAAAAACCAATTGCAGTGTTAGTACCAGGAGATCGAGAAGTTGATTTAAAGCGCCTTGCTGCAAACTTGCCAGAGGTTAAAGAATTAAGGTTATTTGAGGATACTGATTTTGTTAAATATCCAAAATTAGTTAAAGGTTATGTTGGCCCACAAGATGCTAAAGCGTTGGGCGTTAGCCTTTATGCAGATCCAAGAGTTAATTTGGATTCTGTTTGGGTCACTGGCGGAAATAAAAAAGATGTTCACGCTAGAAATGTTGTGTGTGGGCGAGATTTTAAAGTAGAACATTATGTTCAAGCAGCTGAGGTTAAAGCAGGAGATGATTGTCCAAGCTGTGATAAGCCAGTGATAATTGATAGGGCAATTGAGATCGGTCATATATTTCAATTAGGAAAAAAATATGCCCAGGCCCTTGGCTTAACTGTTTTAGATAAAGAAGGTAAGCCCCAGGTAGTAACCATGGGTTCATATGGAATTGGAGTATCAAGAGCTGTGGCAGCGATAGCTGAACAAACTTATGATGAACTTGGTTTATGTTGGCCAGCTGAGATCGCCCCAGTTGATGTTCATATTGTTGCAACCGGAAAAGAAGATCAACCATTTGAAGTTGCCGAGCAGATTGCAAAGGATCTAGAGGCAAAGGGATTAGAGGTTTTACTAGATGATCGCCGGGAGGCAAGTGCGGGAGTTAAATTTAAAGATGCAGAGCTAATCGGAGTCCCAAAGATAATAATTGTTGGTAAATCCTTAGCAGATGGAAAAGTGGAGATAAGAGACCGTAAGTCATCGGATAAAGTTGAGGTTGCCTTAGCTGATGTGGTTAAAACATTAGTTAAATAAATTATGAGTATTGAAGTTTTAATCTTTCTAGCTCTGGCCTCAGGCTTTGCTGGCTTTGTAGATGCAATGGCTGGTGGTGGGGGACTTATACAGTTACCAGCCTTACTAATTGGCTTACCAAATAAAGAGCTTCCACTAATTTTAGGAACAAATAAAGTGCCTTCAATTTTTGGCACAGCAGCAGCGGCTCGTAATTACTTTAAAAATATTAAGCCTGATATTCCATTAACAGTATCCATGATGGGCCCAGCATTTATTGGCTCAATGACAGGTGCAGCTTTTGCAGCTGCTGTGCCTAAAGATTTTTTTAAGCCATTTATTGTATTTTTATTAATTACTGTAGCCATTTATACCTGGCGAAAGCCAGCACTTGGCATGAATGAAAATCTTAAATTTACTCACAAAAAAAGATTGCTTTTTGTTGCATTAATTGGATTATTAATTGGTTTCTATGATGGCATATTTGGACCTGGTACTGGAACCTTTTTAGTCTTTTTCCTAGTTTCAGGTATCGGCTACGCTTTCTTAAAAGCATCTGCAACTGCCAAATTAGTTAACATAGCTACAAATGCGGGCGCCATATTAAGTTTTCAACTAACCGGGCATATCTGGTGGCAACTAGGTTTACTGCTTGCTTTTGCAAATGTATTAGGCGCAGTGATTGGCTCACGCCTTGCAATCAAGGGCGGATCACCTTTGGTGCGTAAAGTTTTTCTAGCTGTTACCTTCTTACTAATCACCCGCGTTGCTTGGGATACATTTATAAGTTAAACTTAGGTTCACAACTTAATATCGAAGAAGGAAAATATGGGAAAGAAAGAAGATATATCTGCGGCGATTACCCCCGCATTAGAGGCCCTCGGTTTTTACCTTGAGGATGTAACAATTACTTCAGCGGGGCGTCGAAGCATGCTCACAGTTATTGTTGATGGTGATACTCATTTATCTCTTGATCAAGTTACCTCTGCAACGAAAGCAATTGGTGAGATTGTAGAAAGTATTCAAAGTTTGGGTGAAACTCCATTTACATTAGAGGTGACCTCACCTGGATTAGATCGCCCGCTAACTAAAGTTCGTCATTGGCAAAAAAATATAAATAGGTTAGTAAAAGTAGTTTTGCAAGATGGCTCAGAAGTTAAAGGAAGAATTAATGAGGTTAATGAGGCAAGCTCTGTAGTTGGTGAAATAAAAGTTAATTACTCCGACATAAAGCGAGCAACCCTTGAAGTTGAATTTAAGCCGGTGAGTAAGTGAGTGTTGATGTCACCGCTCTTAAAACACTTGCCGAAGAGAAGAAATTACCTCTTGAGCGATTAATTAATGCAATTGAGAATGAGGTTGCTAAGGCTTACGCAGAGCTGCCAGTTGCTAAGGCCCATGGCCGGGCAGTTTTAAATCGCCAAACTGGTGAGATTTTAATTTATGTCCCACTACTTGGACCAGATGGTGATCGCATCGACACTATTACTGATAATCCAGATGGCTTTGCAAAACTAGCTGATAAAACTGCGCGCAAGGTAATTAAAGAGAAAATGCGTGAAGCTAAAGATCTTGAAGTAGTGACAGAATTTTCTGGCTCCGTTGGTGATGTTATTGGCGGCATTGTTCAACAGGGTCGGGATGCAGAAGTTATTTATGTAAGCCTAGGAAGAGTTGAAGGAAAAATTCCACCTGCTGAACAAGTAAAAGGTGAGCTATATAAACACGGAGATCGAATTAAAAGTTTTGTTGTAGATGTTAAGCAAGGTGAGAAAGGTCCAGAGGTAACACTTTCTAGAACCCATCCGGCATTTGTAAAAATGCTATTTGCATTAGAGGTTCCTGAAATTAAAGAGCGAGTTGTAGATATTGTTGGAATTGCTAGAGAGCCAGGAGCTAGAACTAAGTTATCAGTTAGAACTCACCGTGCAGGTGTTAGCGCAAAAGGAGCATTAATAGGACCGCAAGGATCTAGAGCGCAAAATGTGATGAATGAATTAAATGGAGAGAAAATTGACATCATTGATTTCTCTGATGATCCAGCCACTTATGTTGCTAACGCGTTAGCACCAGCTCGTGTTACATCAGTTGAAATTGTTGATTTAGAAAGTAAGTCTGCCAAGGTAATAGTTCCAGATTTTCAATTATCACTTGCAATTGGCAAAGATGGCCAAAATGCCAGGCTGGCTGCTCGCCTTACCCAGTGGCGAATTGATATCCACCCAGATAATCCAGTGACTTCGATTAAGGCGGAAAACGTAGAGGGTACGGTAGATATTTCTCCTGTTGAAGGGGCTTAGGGTAGAGTTGTCATGTTCAGTAAAAAGCCACGGCAACGCAGTTGTATCGCTTGTCGGGGCTTAGATAACCGAACAGATTTGATTCGCACGGTTCTAGTCGGCAATGAAATAAAGGTCGATTTAAATCATCGAATGCCCGGTCGGGGGGCATGGCTTCACAGCCAATGTTTTCAGGTCGCAATTGAGCGAAAGGCTTTTAATCGTTCCTTCAATTATGAGGGGCAGATTAAGGCTATGGAGTTAGAAGATTACTTAAAAAACTTAAGTAATTAATTAAAAGTATGGAGCGAGCGAGAATGACACTCTAATGAGCACTGCAAGATTATGAGTAGGTCTATTTAGGTTCGCACGTAACTAACGTCGGGCCAGGAGAAGGAGAAGTGTGGCCAAGGTCCGCGTTTATGAATTAGCTAAAGAGTTAGGGCTTGAAAGTAAAGAGCTACTAGCAAAGTTAGTAGAGGTCGGCGAATTCGTTCGATCTGCATCATCAACAGTTGAAGCACCAGTTGTGCGAAAGTTGATGGATAAATTTCCTGATTTAATGCCGGCTGAAACTGCGCCAAAAGCTAAGAAAGCACCGGCTAAAAAAGCTGCCGTTAAGAACACTGTAAAAGTTGAAGACCTTCCTCCTGAGCTACAACAAATAATTGAAGACGCCACACCAATTACAAAACCAGCAGTCCCACCTCGCGCAGCTAATAATCCTTTTTCATCAAATCCAAACACAGCACCTACTGGCAGTTCTATGCCAAGACCACCACGGGCTGGAAATAATCCATTTAGTTCAGGTGGCAGTACAAGTCGTCCACCTGCAAGACCAATTCGCCCAGGTGAAGCAGGACGCACACCTGGAAAAATACAACCAGGACAACGTCCACCAATGTCAGGTGCACGTCCTGGTTCAGTGCGCCCAGGTTTTGCAGCACGTCCGCCGCAAAGTAATCCACGTCCAGCAAATGCTGGCGCAAGTTCGCGTCCAACAACTAGTTCATCTCCTTATCGCTCACCATCGACAGCACCGACTGGTTCACCATTTGGTGGCAAAGGTGGAGGCCGCCCACCACAAAGAGGTGGCACAGCTGGTGCTTTTGGTAAAGGCGGAATAGGGAAAGGAAAAAATCGAGGACAAAAGAGTAAAAAAGAAAGACGCGAAGATTTTCAAAATTTACCAGCACCACAATTAGGTGGCGCAGTTGTTCCCAGGGGCGACGGTAAAACTGTTGTTCGCATGAGGCGTGGTGCAACACTGATGGATTTTGCGGAAAAAATTAGCGCAGATCCAGCCGCATTAGTTTCAGCCCTATTTCACTTAGGTGAGATGGTTACAGCAACTCAATCAGTTGATGAAGATACCTTTACATTACTTAGCGCAGAGCTAGGTTTCATAATTCAAATCGTAAGTCCTGAGGATGAAGACCGTGAGTTACTTGAAGAATTTGATATTAATTTAGAGCAAGAGTTAGCTCAGATTGACCCAGAGGATTTAGTAGTGCGCTCGCCAATTGTCACAGTAATGGGACATGTTGATCATGGTAAAACTAGATTGTTAGATGCAATTAGATCTACTGAGGTTGTTAAGTCAGAGGCTGGTGGAATTACCCAGCATATTGGTGCTTATCAAATTCATCATGATCACAATGGAACAAATAGAGCAATTACATTTATTGATACTCCAGGACATGAAGCTTTTACTGCAATGCGAGCACGAGGTGCAAAGGTAACTGATATTGCAGTTCTTGTAGTGGCAGCTGATGATGGTGTTATGCCACAAACAATTGAAGCCTTAAACCATGCCCAGGCGGCTGATGTTCCAATTGTGGTTGCAGTTAATAAGATGGATAAAGAAGGTGCTAATCCAGACAAGATACGTCAGCAATTAACTGAGTACAACCTAATTGCCGAAGAATACAGCGGCCAAACTATGTTTGTTAATGTTTCAGCTCTTTCAGGAAATGGTATTGATAATTTAATTGATGCAATTTTACTCACGGCTGATGCTGCGATTGATCTGCGCGCAATTGCAGATGACATTGCAAGAGGTGTTGCAATTGAAGCAAATCTTGATAAGGGACGTGGTCCAGTTGCTACTGTATTAGTCCAACGCGGAACACTTCATGTTGGTGATGCAATTGTTGCTGGTGGCGCATATGGACGAGTACGCGCCATGTTAGATGAGCATGGTGAAGCTGTTGAATTTGCTGGACCATCTAGGCCAGTTCAAGTTCTTGGCTTTACATCAGTTCCTGGAGCTGGTGATTCATTTATTGTTGCCGAAGATGATCGAACTGCTCGCCAGATTGCAGAAAAGCGTCAGTTAGCTTCTCGTAATGCATCCCTGGCTAAGGCTCGTAAGAAGGTTTCATTAGAAGACTTCCTTGAGCAATCAAAGGTAAGTACTTTGAACTTAATTCTTAAAGGTGACGTTTCTGGATCTGTTGAAGCGTTAGAGGATGCATTGCTTCAACTAGATGTTGGTACTGAAGTTGACTTAAGAGTTATTCACCGCGGTGTTGGCGCAATTACTAAGAACGATGTTACTTTGGCATCAGCTTCAACTGCGGTAATTATTGGCTTTAATGTTAAGCCAGAACCACAAACTGCAGTATTTGCTGAACACGAAGGTGTTGAGGTCAAGTTTTACACCGTTATTTATAAGGCGATTGAAGAGATCGAAGCTTCACTTAAGGGATTACTAAAGCCTGAGTTTGAAGAGGTAGTTCTTGGTAATGCTGAAGTTAGGGATATTTTTAAATCAAGTAAGTTTGGAAATATTGCTGGATGTATGGTCTTAGATGGAAATATTCGCCGAAATGCAAAGGTGCGCACAATGCGTGCTGGTGTAGTGATTGGTGAGAATTTAAGTATTGAATCTCTTCGTAGATTTAAAGATGATGCCACCGAGGTTCGAGAGGGCTTTGAGTGCGGTATCGGTCTTGGATCATTTAAAGAGCTACAAGTTGGCGATGTAATTCAGGTTTATGAGAACCGTGAGAAAAAGCGGGCCTAACTATGCCAAGTAAACGCCCATTACAAGTTGCAGACCGTATAAAGGAAATTGTTGCTAACGCTCTTGAATCTAGAGTAAAAGATCCACGCTTAGGTTTTGTAACAATTACAGATGTTCGAGTCACTGGTGACTTACAACAAGCATCTGTTTTTTACACAGTGCTTGGAGATAACGCCGCACATGAAGCAACTGCCGCAGCTTTAAGTAGCGCTAAGGGAATGCTTAGATCTGAAGTTGGTCGAGCACTTGGACTTAGAATCACACCATCACTTGAATTCTTTTTAGATGGTATGAGTGAATCTGCTTCTGCAATGAA
>JAQCGQ010000008.1 GCA_027730465.1 Actinomycetota bacterium
CCCTAAAACTAATTGGTTACTCCACGCAGCCCAACCACTTTTAGGTAGTTGCACCAACTCAGTTACTGCAATTGATGGAACCCAATATTTAATTGGTTCTTTATATCCAATATGCGTGCCAGATTTTGTCGGCTTCACATAATCACCTGAGCCGTACGGCTGTCCGTAGCTAACAAAGGGCCAGCCGTAATCAGCTCCAGCTTTAATTAAATTAAGTTCATCTCCGCCACGTGGCCCCTGCTCAGTGGCTAATAAATCTTTACCGTTATATAAAAGGATTCCTTGGGCATTTCTATGACCTTGGGAGATTTTGGTTATCGAATTACTACTTAATTTAAATATTGATCCTAAATCTCCTCGTTTACTTCGATTTGATATTTGAGGATAACCTAAATCACCAATAGTCACGTAAGCAGATTTTTTGTCAATCACTGCAAATCTTCCAGAGGTGTGCTGAACAGCCGAGATTGGCACACATGGCTTCGTAACTAACCAATTCTTAACTCGCTTAATTTTTTGATTAACTCGATCATATTTTATATTTTTGACAACAATTTCAACACAATTTCGCTGTGAACCTAATCGGGGATAGGAAACAAGTAGATTCGCACTACTCTGCGTTTCAGATAAGACTGCAATATCATTAATAGCAAATCTTGAGTCATTATTTCTTCTATTTGAAGGAATTACTGCGCCTAGCTTAGTTAATTTCTTATTTTCTAAATTATATAAAAATAACTCACCACCTGTCTTGCCACCACCTAGAAGTAGATCATTATTTGCTAATACAGCAAGTGCAGGCCCGCGCATATTCCCACCTGAGGTAGTGGCTGCATTAATCTCATCTGATCTAATCGCAAGATTAGGTAGAGGCGCGCTGTTTGCGGCAGCAGCAGATAAAAGTGAAGTGATCAGTGAGATTAAAAGCAGGTAGATCATCTGCTCAGTCTAGAACAGATGATCTACCTTCTAAGTGTTAGTTAAATTACTTTAAGCAACTACTAAGCAGTTATTAAGCCGGTGGTATCAAAGTATTAGCAAAGATCTGCCAAGAAAGCGCGGACTTTGCCACCAAAGATAAGGTGATGTAGGTGGCCTCACCACGAAGGTAATCACTCCACTTACCAACCTTTTTGTATTGCAGAAATTGCACAAGTGCAAATGAGTTAAAGAATAAGAAGATAGTCAGCACAATTACATATACAAATGCTGGTGCTTTAGTCTCACCGGCCCCACCAATACCAAAGACATAAAAGAGCAGCGCAATCCAGGGCACAATTCCGGTAATACAACCAAAGATATATGGCAACCAACCACCATTACCTGGGCTCTCATACTTCTCTTGCAGCCAGCCAAATAAAATCATTGAAGCATTAACACCAAAAATAGAAATAATTGCAGTTATATCGGCAACTCCGGTTACTTGCGCAATTAAAACAATCATTACCGATGAGCTAATTGAGTACTCAACCCAACGGAAGTAATTACGCTTTAACGCCAAGCCTGCTGCATACCTTGGATAAAACTTGCCACTTGCAACTAAGAAGTGGAAAAAGGCAGAAAGGCCTAAAAAGATTGCAACTGTTAAACCAATAGGAGTTTCAAATAAGATTACTGGATCAGCGTATGTGCTTCCAGGCGGACCAGACATATAGGTAGCAGTTACTGGAAGTGAGAAGTCACTACTTAGGGCTAATACTGCCACCATTTGAGCTAGGTGTAATACACCAGCATAGATATTAGTTTTACGTAATCTTTCAACTGTTAATGGTTTACTCATAGCTTAAAGATAGCCTAAATAAGAAAATATCGGCTTTACTTAGCCCATGACATTTCTAAAATCTCTAGCCCAGATAGCACTTGGTGCATTTCTACTCTCTGCAGGCATTAGCCACCTTGACTCAAATCGCACAGAGTTTTTAGCCCAGGTACCAACCTGGCTGCCACTAGATGCTGATTTTGTAGTTATCACCTCAGGTTTAGTTGAAATAGCACTTGGTATTTTACTTATTGCTAGCACGTTTATATTTACTAAATACCGCAAGTGGGTTGGTTTAAGCGTTGCTATCTTTTTTATTATTATTTTTCCTGGCAATATCAACCAGTATGTAAATCAGATAGATGCCTTTGGGCTAGATACTGATACCAAGCGATTAATCCGGCTCTTTTTTCAACCACCGCTGGTGATTTGGGCACTGTGGAGTACAAATGTTATTAGGCTCACAAAAAAATCAATCAAGGGCTAGCTTCTCTCTCAGTAAGAAATGGTATTTTTTCCTTATGAAAATTAGCAAAAAAGTGCCGCAGTACTCACCGTACTCTTAGTAATTACCTCTGGCTTTTTTGCATACGCACTACTTTCACCAAATGAATCAAATCAAATGAAATCAATGGATCACGGCGACTCGTATTCAACTACGGCAGGTAAGAATCTCTCCGCAGATGACGCCATGTTTTTGCAAATGATGATCCCACATCATCAACAAGCGGTGGTTATCTCTGAGTACGCACTTACAAACTCAAAAAATGCGCAGATAATTAGCATTGCTAATAAAATTAAGGCTGATCAAGCAAATGAAGTCGCCCAAATGAGTAAGTGGCTTTCAGATGATGGCCTTGGTACAGATCCTGGCCACTCGATGTCTGCTATGGCTGGCATGTTAACTGCAGATCAATTAGCTAATCTTAAAAAAAGTAAAGGTTCATCCTTTGATACTTTATTTTTAAATAATATGATTGAGCATCACCTAGGCGCTTTGCAAATGGTATCTATGATTGAAAATAGTAAGATTGTATCATTAAGAGATTTTGCGGTATCAATTACTAAAGCCCAGCAAGCTGAGATAGATCAGATGCAGGAAATTTTAGGAAATTAATAGCTTTAATCTCGCGCTCATCTCTTTAACTCCTAATTTATCCTCCTGCTTAAAACTACTACTGCAGATAACGCAGCGTATTTGCCACTGCCACCAAGAGGTATCGTCATAACCTAATTTATATGTGGTTACAAAAACTTTTGCTGGCAAGATTCTACAAAACTGACATCTACGAGGCGTGATTAATTCATTTACAACCTGTGTTTCAGCCCGATAGCCCCTGGCATACTTAAATCCCACCCCATATAGATCAACATCTAATAAAAAAGCACCTGGATTAATTGAGCCCTCAAACTTAGCCTCAGCGAACTCACTATATGCATAAAAGCCGCACTCACAATCTGCCACCGGTGGCACATGCTCTTTGTTAATTGTGCACTTAGCAGAGGCATCAGAGAGGTATGTGTCCCCGGTTAATCCAGTAAGAGTTGGCGCACGTCCTGTAATGATTGCTAATTTATATCCATGCATCACCTCACTGGGCAAATCAAAAGCATGGTTGTAATTTAATTTACTATGCGTCTTATTATTTTTAAGGCCAGCCTTATCACTAGCTCTGCCAACTGTAATAAATCCAATAATAAACACAAGTGGCACTACGCCTACAAACAAATACAAAGCGGTGATGATTACATTTTGTGAGATAAGTGGATCTTCTTGTTCACTAAAGGCTCCTAGTAGGTAGGCAAGAGTTAGCACGCCAAGTGCGATCAGGGGATAGATACGTATTAATCGAATTAACCTGCGACGATTTTGGGCGTAATCCATAAAAGTAATTAAACACCTACTTATGGACCTTCGGCAGGTGATCTAGATCTATCTCACCTTCATTTACATCAGTAAATCTAATACGTAAGATTGCCCTACTAGGTGAGGACCAAATATGGCTGAGATCGGTGAACCAGATCGGGTAGTAAGGCGTGAGCGTGAGCCGTTAATCTCACCAGCACTTCCTGTGCCAACACCTGAGCTTGAGCCTGCTAAGTAATTCTTTTAATAAATCTAGATAAGCCTCTAACAAATAATGATTGCCTGTTTGAGGCAATTAATTTGTAGCCAAGGGCGCCAATTGGCCCAGATGCTTTAAGTAAAAAAGCACTTACCTTATTACCCCGGGAGTTAAGCAAAAAGATAACTGCGTTAGCACCAGCATATTTTCTTAAATCACTAATAGCGTGTACCTGCTTTTCACACTCAGTAATGCTTAGCCCATACTGATCAAGGGGAGCACTTTGATAGCTAAGGGCGTTAAAGCTAAGTTTTTTCTCTAGCCAATTTATGCTGTTATGACACAACTGACAATTGCCATCATAAATAACGGTAATTACCATCAGTTGTGGGCTATCTCATTACAAATCATAGGTAAATCCTATCTTAGGCAGTTTTATCAATTACAATTAGCGTATAAAACTTATATGGGAGTGGTGTGAAAAACCTTACTGATTTTAAAAACTTTAATCTTAAGCAATTTGATACCTTACTTATCAATTACTTAAGTAGGATCTCACTACCAGTACTTCGCGTTTCACTAGGTGTGATCTTTATTTGGTTTGGCGCTCTAAAGCCTTTTGGTGAATCACCAGCAAATGATGTAATAACTAAAACTATCTACTGGTTTGACCCAGATATCTTTATTCCTATTCTGGGGTATTGGGAGATGTTAATTGGCATCTGCCTTCTCTACACACCATTAATTCGAGTTGGACTTTTCTTACTAGCACTACAAATGCCAGGCACATTCTTGCCCCTTATTCTCCGCCCGGAGATCTGCTTTATTGATTTCCCATTTAATCTCACCTTAGAGGGTCAATACATCATTAAGAACTTGGTATTAATTGGCGCTGCCATGGTGGTGGGCAGCAAGCTGGTGCCGATATTAGAAAAGGATAAATAATGGGTCCTATCATCTTTGCCTTAGGCGTAGTAGTTGGCACCATACTTTTAATTATTTTTACTGAGGTTTTAGAGAAGCCGGTGCTAGATGAGATTAAGCGGATTAAATATGGATCAGATTCAGCTAAAAAACTATCTAAGGGCTGGATCAGAAGTTTTCACACAACAATTGGTTTAACCAGCTACGCACTTGGTATGGGTATCTCCTACTTTGTCTTAGCCGTTTTATAACGCCGGTATTTGTTTTTAAATTAAGTTAGATACACTCCCCTTTGTGTGTGGACGCTACGCTCTTAATATTTCAGGTGAGGATTTAGTACTTGAATTTGCTGCCGGTATTAAAGATGCAGCTATTACTGCCAGTAATTGGAATATATCTCCCACCACATTAATCCCATTTATCAATGGTGAGGATGAATCAGGGCAAGTGCGAAGTATTAACACCGCTAGTTGGGGATTAATACCCATTTGGGCAAAGGATGCAAGTAGGGCAAGTAATGCAATTAATGCCAGAGTTGAATCTATATCTGAGAAGCCAACCTTTAGAAGTGCTTTTAAATCTCGAAGATGCTTAATTCCGGTTACTGGTTACTATGAATGGGCCACTGAGCTTGGTAAATACAAACCAAAGCAGCCCTTTTATATCTCCCACAAGAACAAGAGCAGTTTGGCAGTTGCCGGCATATATGAAAATTGGATAAACCCGCAGAGTAAAGAGTCACTCACAACAGCTGCAATTATCACCCGTGAGGTTGTTGGAATATTGGCGCCAATTCATCACCGAATGCCGGTAATACTTCCTAAAGATCTTTGGAGCACCTGGCTAAGTAATAAATCTTTATCACCGGATGAAATAAATGATTACCTAAATATGATTGATATTAAAGAGGCTGATAAAGATTTAGTTTTTTGGCCAGTCTCTGATGATGTGAATAACGCTAGAAATACTGGCCCGACTTTGGCGCAGGAGATATCAGTTGGTGAATCAGGCACGCTTTTTTAAGTTGTTTTTAAGCAGGGTGAATTAAAAGAGAAGCCAATATGTAGGCGACTTGCCACTGTCAGTGGGCTTTAGTATCTTATCGAACAAATGTTCGAACGCAAATTAACCACTACTCCCACGTCAAATACCCCTGCCCAAAGCAGCATCAGCCTGTTTTCACAAAGTGGTGAGCCAGCCGAGTTCATATATAACGGGGTTCACTTTCATATCAATGAAAAGTTAAGCACATGGCTTGAAACAAATGATTGGTGGAAAAAACTAGATCAACTAGATCAACTAGATCAAGGTGAGGTTTGTGAGAGTGTTAGTAAGTACTGGTTAGTTGAGGCTGGGCCAATTGGCGCACTTAGCACATTTGAGATCACCTTTAATGAAGAAAGTAATACTTGGCGCATTACGCCAAGCTCCAGAGTTAAATTAAATGAGTAAAGAATTTACTCACCTCTCACTCGCCTCTGCCTACTCCTTTAAGTATGGATCATCTCACCCAGAGCAACTAGTTCAGCGGGCTGCGCAATTTAATATGAAATCTTTAGCTCTCACTGATCAAAATAATCTAGCCGGGGCGATTAGATTTGCGCAAAGTTGTGAAGGCTTTGGAATTAAACCAATTCTTGGTATAAACCTTGGCTTTATTCAAAACACATCAAGAATCACCCTACTTGCCAGAGGTGGCTCTTTATCATCCCTATATCGCTTAGTGAGTGCTATAAATACTAATACCAGTGATGGCCTCTTAACTATTGAGCTTCTTGAAAGATTTAATCAGTACTCAAAAAACTTAATAGCACTCCTTGGTCCAGACTCTGCGTTAAATAAAAATCTAACCCAGCGCAAGGAAGGGGCCGCACTTAGTATCTATCAACTAGTAAAACAACACTTTTCAACTGTTGCTATTGAGTGTGTTAGCCACCTTGAGCGATCGGTAAATCTCAGGTCCACTACCTCCGCTGCTAGATCACTCGCCTTTGCAGTTAAAAACCAAATACCTGCTGTGATTACTAATCAAGTGAGAATGTTAGATAAAAGTGATGGACCACTTCTTGATGTCTTAGATGCTAATAGAAAACTCTCATTTATTAATAGCGCAAGCGTTGAGCGCAGTAACGCAGAGGCTTATCTAAAAGATAGCCAAAGCATGCACCAAATAGCAGATCAGATTGCTAGGGCAGCGGGTGAATCAAGTAGTAGGGGCTTACTTAAAACCACAGCAGATATCAGCCTTGAGTGTGAGTTATCAGCTCGGGGTGAGATTGGTATCGGTGGTATTCACCTGCCAGAGCCAGCCTTATTTGGCGCAAGTAATCAAGCGCAATTAGTAAAGGTGCTTAAGCAAAAGGCAGAGAATAAAATAAGTTACTACTACCAAAGTAATCAATATCAAAAGGTTAGAGATCGCCTTGCGCAAGAGATCAGCAGTATTGCCCAATTAGGTTTCACCTCCTACTTCCTAACTGTTGCCCAAATTACTGATGCCGCAAGGGATGCTGGCATAAGAGTTGCAGCACGCGGCAGCGCCGCCGGCTCACTGACCTGTCACCTACTTGGCATCTCAGAGGTTGAGCCAATTAGTAATAATTTAATTATGGAGCGATTTTGTTCAGTAGAACGAAATGAGTTACCAGATATTGATATTGATGTTGAATCAGATCGGCGTTATGAAATATATGATCTAATCTTTAAAAAGTATGGATCATCAGATTGGCAAAACCCAGCTAACTCAACTAGGGCTGCAACTGTTGCGATGGTTGAGCGATATCGCGCTCGCCATGCAATCCGTGATGTGGGCAGAGCACTAGGTGCTGATCCATCTCAGATTGATCTACTAGCAAAATCTATGCCCCATATCAGTGCTAGAAATATTGGCCATGCAATTAAAGAGCTACCTGAGCTAAAAAGATTAGATCTATCATCGCCAAAGATTAAAGCAGTAATTAATCTGGCAATTAGGCTAGATAAATTACCAAGGCATCTATCAATGCATCCATGCGCGATAGTGCTATCTGATCAGAGCTTACAAAACTACGCGCCTATAACAATTAATCAAAGTAATTACCCAATGCTCACCTTTGATAAAGATGATGTTGAGGTGATTGGCTTACTTAAGTTAGATGTTTTAGGTGTTCGTATGCAATCTGCTATCGCTTACACACTCTCTGAGGTAAATGAGGTTGAAGGAGCATCACTTGATATAAATAAGATCCCACTAGATGATCCATTAACTTATGACCTAATTAAATCCACTAGAACTATTGGCTTATTTCAGGTGGAAAGCCCAGGACAGCGTGAGTTAGTTGGCAAGTTAGCACCAAATAAATTTAATGATCTAGTAATTGGTATCTCACTCTTTCGCCCAGGTCCAATAAAGTCTGAGATGATCACACCATTTCTAAATGGCAGAGCTGGCATAAGTAAGCCTGATCTTATTCACCCTGATTTAGCGCCAATCCTTGAGCAAACCCAAGGCGTAGTTGTCTTTCATGAGCAGGTAATAGCAATTATCGCAAAGCTAACTGGTTGTAGTTTGGGCAAAGCAGATCAGATGCGCAGAAAGCTTGGCACTAAAGAAGATGCCCAAATAGTTTGTGATTGGTTCTACCTACAAGCTTCTAAATCCGGTTACACAAAAGCTGTCCTAGATATAACCTGGCAGATCTTAAAAGATTTTGCATCCTTTGGCTTCTGCAAAGCCCACGCATCGGCCTTCGCGCTCACCACCTACCAATCTGCATACTTAAAAACACATCACACCGCTGCTTTTTTAGCAGCGGTTCTTACCCATGAACCTGGGATGTATCCAAAGAGATTAATACTTGATGAAGCTCGTCAGTGGGGGATAAAGATATTACCTATTGATGTTAATAAATCTACCCAGAGTTATAAGGTAGAAAAAGTTGATACAGATCATAAAAATACCTATCTCTATAAAGCACCAAATACTAGCAGCAGCGGCGCTAATTTAACTCTGCCAGATGCAACAGGTTATGGCATCAGAGTCTCTCTCTCAGATATCACAGGCATATCTAAGGCTGAAATAAAATCAATAATTACAAACCGTCCCTACCTAGATCTGGCCGACTTCACCTACCGCTCAGGTGCTTTTTGGCCAACAACTGGGGCACTTGTTGAAATTGGCGCCTTTGATTGCCTGCATAAAATTGGTGTGAGCGGTAATTTAAATAGAAGAGATTTAATTCAGCACCTAGCTGAGCTAAAGAAATTAAACGCTAGTAAAGCATCTGCTGGTCAATTAACACTTTCATTATCACCTGGCGTGATAGATAGCCTTGGATTACCTGATATGACAAAGAGTGAGCAGATGAGTAGTGAGTTAGAAAATCTAGGCTTAGATGTTAGTGAGCACCTACTTAAAGAGTACGCCCCCTTTCTAGATGCACTTAAGGTCTGTAAATCAAGTGATCTAATAAAACATAGATCAAATCAAGAGGTATTAGTAGTTGGCGCAAAGGTTGCTCTGCAATCACCACCAATTAGAAGTGGTAAGCGGGTTTTATTTCTAACCCTAGATGATGGCTTTGGTTGTAGTGATCTAAGTTTCTTTGAAGATAGCCAACAAAGCTGCGCCCACATCATTAAAGGCAATAACTTAATTCTTGCAAAGGGAGTAATTAGAAGAACTGGCGCAAGAGGCATATCAATTAGGGCCTCACAAGCCTGGGCATTAGATGAGATATATCAGGGCTGGCTTGGTGATCAAAAGAGGTTGCAAGTGGCTACCGACAGTGAGTGAGTCTATATTTAAGATATGGAAAACCAAGTAATGCTGATGATCGATGCTCTAAAAGATGGCTTTAATAGATTTGCAGATTTCTCTGGTGTATCAAGTAGATCCCAGTACTGGTACTTCATCCTAGGCACAACAATCGCCTCAGTAATTGCTCAATTAGCTTTTGGTGATTTAGGTGGCAACTTAGTATCACTTATTACGCTAATTCCAACCATTGCAGTTGCAATTAGAAGAATGCATGATGTTGGCAAAAGTGGTTGGTTTATCTTAATTCCGATCTATAACTTAATTTTAGTTCTCTCACCCTCAAAGCCTGCTATATCCTAAAACCATGAACTTTAAAACCCTCATCCCAGTTTTAGTGGCACTACTTGCCCTCACCTCCTGCAGCTCAGGTGGTGATCTTGCGATTACCAATGTGGATGCTCAAAGTTTTTTAAGCAAAATTGAGGATAAAACTGTCACAGTAGTAGATGTTAGAACTGCTCAGGAGTATCAAGAGGGTCACTTAGCTAATGCACTTAACATTAATGTTGAGTCACCAGATTTTGCCTCAGCTATTGCAAATTTAGATAAAACAAAAGAATACGCCCTCTACTGCCGCAGTGGGCGCAGATCAACGGTGGCAGCTAATGAGATGGCTAAAGCTGGCTTCACCTTAATTACCAACTACAACAAGGGTGGTTTCACTGATTTAGCTAACCTGGGTGTGGCAACAAGTAAGTAGTTACTTACTCCTTGGTCTTATTAGTTCTAGAGCCACTTTTCTCTTTTTTAGTTGCAAAGGCAAAAATAGCAAGACCTGCCACTATTGCACCTGCCCCAAGCCCATAAGAGATGACATCATCTGATCGATCCGTATCAACAAAGACACCGACAAATACCACAGCAATAATGGCAACTACCACACCAATTAGCTTTGATTTTAAATCATCTAGGTCATCGACCCTAAGCCAGGTGGGCACATCAATTTCAGCATCAATAAATAACTCATATATGCCATAACCAATTACCAAAAGCACAGTTCCCAGCAAGATTGCATCAATTGCAGTTAACACATCCACAATTGATTCTTTTAAAGTTAACTCATTTGAGATCGCCTGTATTAGCACCATCACCATCTCAATGGAGCCTTGGGCCATCAAAAGAAGTGCGCCTAATATGGAGGCAAGAGCTGGAACTACTACGGCGTATCTGGTCATGCTAAGTAATTTGTTCATATGAGAAGTGTAGTTGATAACGTGGTATGAATGATTTAAGCCACAAAATACCCAGATTTGTAAGGTGCACATCTTCTAAAAGCCGGTAGTGAAGTTAGGCTTACTCACCTTATGATCCAACTAAAAATTGATATCAATGAAGATGCGCTTTTAATTATTGAAAGAGATTTTAAAGGGCTCTACTCGGGTGAGTTAGGTATTTCATCCATTCCTGGTGGGCAAAGCGCAGCTAATGCAGCGCTGGCAAAGTTAGATATCTCAGGTTATGCAAATAGACGAAGCCAGCTCTATCCAAAAAGTGCGCGTGGGGCAACCGTGTTATCTCCTTATATTCGCCATAATATTTTAACTCTGCCCCAAGTTTATAAAGCGGTAAGTGATGCCCTATTTAAAGATAAAGAAAAGTATCAAGATGAGCTTTACTGGCAAGAGTATGCCCGTCATCTCTATGCCCGAGTGGGAGTTAGATTATTTGAAAACCTACGCTATGAGGTAAATGCAACTACGCAAGGTGATGGTTGGAATAGGCAGATGCTTTGTATTGATGAGACGGTATCAGAGTTAGAAAATGATGGCTGGTTGGTAAATCAAAGTCGGATGTGGCTGGCAAGTCATTGGACGGTGCGAAGTAATAAAGGTTGGCTTCATGGGCAAGAGAGGATGCACCAAAATTTAATCGATGGCTCTCGGGCGGCAAATCTGCTGGGTTGGCAATGGACAGCAGGTGCTGGCACAGGTAAGGCTTATGGTTTTGCTAAGTGGCAGGTAGATAAGCGAGCACCTGGCTTGTGTTTAAAGTGCTCATTAAAAAGTGATTGTCCAATAAATGAGTTTCCAGATGAGGTTAAGGTGGTAACTGTTGCCACCTTAACCTCATCAGCTGCAGCGGTAGGGTGAGTAATTACTGTGAGTGCAAGCACAATGGCAGAGGTGGTGGGGGTAAATCTCATGGGCATAATCTAGAGGCAATTTAAAATAATCTTTTACTACCGTCTTTGCTAGGATTGCCCTCATGCGCATAAAAATCATTTTTTTGATCTCTGTGTTAGCGATATCTCTAACACCCTCAATTGGGCACTCTGTAGCGGTTGAGAAAAAAGCAAAAAATTACACAGTTACGATGAAAAAAGCGCACCTACCAACTGCGCCAAATAATGGCACCGATGATTACAGATGCTTTTTACTTGATCCAAAGGTTGGTGTGGATTCAATAATTAGAACAATTAAATTTGTGCCACAGCGTAAGAATTATGTTCACCATGCGATTATCTTTCGAGTAACAGATGCGGATTTGGCAGAGGCAAAGCTTAAAGATAAATCAGGTAATGGTTGGCCATGCTTTGGTGGCTCTGGCCTTGGCGGAATGCTTACCTCCTTTACCTCCTCACCTTGGCTTAGCTCTTGGGCCCCAGGTCGTGGCATTGATATTTCACCGGCTGGTTACGGCACACCATTTGAAAAAGGTGAGCACTTAGTATTACAAGTTCACTACAACCTACTAGCTGCAAACGGCGCAGCTATTCAAACTGATCAATCAAAGATAAAGATCACAGCTATCCCAGCTAAGGGCTCTAAAATTAAACAATTAAATCTTAAACTCTTTCCAGCGCCAGTTGAGTTGGCTTGTCCAAAGGGTGTAACTGGCCCACTTTGTGATCGCCGTGCCTCTCTAATTGATCTGGCAGCGCGCACCTCAGCAAGTAGTGCCTTTGAGGCCTCTGGGCTGAATCTTATTTGTGGTCAAGATCCACGTAAACCAATTGCCTCACTAACTTCAAAGTGTGAGCGGCGAATTGGTGAAAACTTTAAGATCATTGCAGCAGCTGCGCACATGCATCTATTAGGTCAATCATTAACTATGATTTTAAATGAGGGCTCACCTAATGAAAAAGTGATCTTTGATGTTCAAAACTATAACTTTGATGATCAAAGCGCTACCATCTTAAAAAATCCTATTGATGTGGCTCGGGGGGATCGCATCAGCGTTAAGTGCACCTTTGATCCCACTCGGCGCCAGCGGATAGAGCAATTAGCAAAGCTTGAACCACGCTATGTCACCTGGGGTGAGGGCTCCTCCGATGAGATGTGTCTTGGTGTTATCTCAGCGGTGAAATCTTAAAACACCTATTTCAAATAAGTAATTAATTTTACCTAATCCCTTATGAGCGTCAGTAGGTAGGTATAGGTTTACATAGAGTAAATAAGTCAGGGGGCTTTATGTTTGAATTTATTCTGCTGTTTATATTCTTTTGGTGGCTCTTTAGCCGTAGTGAAAAACGCAAAGAAAGAAAGCGGCGGCTATTTAAACCCTCATTAGATCAAGAGTATTAGGTCATAGAAATGCTAAATCTGTTTACTCTGCGTTCACTTTCCTGAGTAAACACCTAGAGTTATTGTTATTTTGTGACCACCACCACCTGTTAATTTGTGGATAAGTATTTTCGCCTTTAAATTTAAATAAAAGCAGGCTAAATACTTAGGTTAATCTGACAAGATTAGCGCTATGAAGTTAAAGCCTATTTCTACTAGCCGATCTTTGGTAATTAGTTTTACCGCAATTTGGGTATTACTCACCGCTCTTGTCTTGCCACAAGCAGTTAATG
>JAQCGQ010000009.1 GCA_027730465.1 Actinomycetota bacterium
TTTATGCCTACTGTGGGCCAAGATGTGGCATTTGGTCCATACAACATGGGGTTGCGAGATAGTGAATTAGACAAGGTTGTGGAAGATTCACTTTCCTTAGTTGGAATGCTTGAGTATAAAGATCGTCCACCACATCACTTATCATTTGGCCAACGTCGACGAGTAGCTGTCGCAACTGTATTAGCTATGAAGCCAGAGATTCTAGTTTTAGATGAACCCTCATCAAATTTAGATCCAGCCAGCCGGCGTGAACTAGCTGATATTTTAAGATCTCTAAATATCACCATGATTATGGTGACCCATGATCTGCCATACGCTAACGAATTATGTGAAAGAGCATTAATACTTTCAGGTGGGGTAATTGCAGCCGATGGAAAAACCTCTGATTTACTTAAAGATAGCGCGCTACTAAAAAAACATAGATTAGAGTTGCCGGTCGGGTTTACCCTTTAATCAACATATAGATCGTTTATAAATTCTTTTGTACCAGGAACAACTGCATACTTATCCAAATCAGTTATACCCTCACTGGCTAAAACTTCATCATCTATAAAGAAGTTTCCGCTGCACTCTTTTCCAGCACGATTTAAAATTATGTAGGCAGAATCTGAAATAATCTCTGGGGTACGACAAAAGGCAACATCAATACCTGGAATCATCGCCAGGGCAGCAGTATCAATGGCTGTTCTTGGCCAAAGAGCGTTAACTCCAATTCCATCTCGCTTTAATTCTTCGGCTAAACCTAGAACGCACATACTCATTCCATACTTTGCCATTGTGTAAGCCAGATGTGGTTTAAACCATTTTCCTTTCATAGAAAGTGGTGGTGAAAGCATCAAGATATGTGGATTTCTACCCTCTTTAGCACTCTTCTTTAAATAAGAAAGTGCAGCTTGTGAAGTAAGAAATGTACCTCGAGTATTAACACCCATCATTAAATCAAATCTTTTTGCGGGTGTATTCTCTGTATTTGTTAAATTAATGGCTGAAGCGTTGTTTATTAGAATATCAATTCCACCAAATGTTTGGGCTGTCTGTTCTATTGCTGATGCGATCTGATTCTCATCTCGGATGTCACATTGAATAGCAAGTGCGGTGCCACCGGCTGCCTCAATATCTTTTGCTGCCGTATGAATGGTGCCAGGAAGTTTTGGATGTGCTTCAGTGGTCTTTGCTGCAATTGCAATTGATGCACCATCTTTTGCAGCTCTTAGCGCAATTGCTAAACCAATCCCGCGAGAGCCCCCAGTAATAAAGATTCGCTTACCCGCAAGTGACATTACTTGACCTTGCTCTTTTTTGATAAGAAGTTCATAAACGCAAGTTGTGCTTCATCAGATTCTGCTGCTAATTTAAATAATATTCCTTCAGCTTTTATAACCTGATTAAGCGCCTCATGTGACCCACTCTTAAGTAATGCCTTGGTGTTAATTACCGCATTCGGTGGTTGCTGCGCAATATCATTGGCAAATGCCATTGCAGCAGCTAACTCATCATTTGCGATTGAATTAATTAAGCCCATCTCTTTCGCTTCATCAGCAGAAAACGTTCTACCAGTTAACAATATTTCAGAAGCTTTAGCATGTCCTACTAATCTTGGGAATAAATAACTTGAACCACCCTCGGCAACTAAACCTAATGAGACAAATGGCATAGAAAATTGCGTATCTGGATTTGCCGTTACCAGGTCGCAGTGAAGCAACATGGTTGTACCAATTCCGACTGCTCTACCTTTAACTGAGGCAATTAATGGTTTTGGAAAATTGTGAATTGCAAATAGAAAATTAAATACTGGAGAGCCCTCATCCATTTGTGGATTATTCGCAAAATCATTAATGTCATTGCCTGCCGTAAATGAGTCACCATTTGAATTTATTACTACCGCTCGGATTGAAAAATCACCTGCTGCTTCATTTATTTTATCTGCCAATCTTTGATACATATCCTTAGTTATCGCATTTTTCTTTTCAGGCCGATTTAAGGTCAGGCGTAGAACCGCGCCAATTTGCTCATCTAATATAAAACTCACGCGGCAATAATAGGTGCAAATTGCCAAAATGCCATGTGGCTTGAAAGCGCCATAAATAAGAGCACAATAGGAGCCAGATCATTGGAGGGTGGCCTTGGACGTTAAAATTTTGCTTCGAGAGTTAACCCCGTTTGAGCAATTAGTTTGTGAGCACCTATGCGATGGGCTAACAAATTCAGCAATTGCTAAAACAACAGCTCATACTGAAAAGGTAATCGAGAACACTGTCTCACGAGTTGCCCATGCATTTTCGATCAAATCAGATGGTCAAGTAAATGTTAGAGTTTGATTAGCCCTTACATATCGTTCACATTTTGGTGACAATGCTTTTGATAAATTAGGGGCCATCTGCAGGCACCTAACAGTTGGAGCAAATGGTGAGCAAATTTGCGCAAGACATTCTGATTAATTTTTATTGACCTAGAATAACTACGACCTCGTTTTAAATCTAACAGTAATTTAATGTAAAGCTAAAATTCTCATCTCTAAAAAGCAAAAGCCCCTAGGGTCTTAAAAACCTTAGGGGCTTTTTATATTGCCGTTTAATTTATCTTTCGATGCTGCCATCAATGAATTGATCAACCCTTGCATACGCCTGCTCGTCAGTGTATTGAACTGGAGGAGATTTCATAAAGTAACTACTTGGTGAAAGCAGTGGCCCACCAATTTTGCGATCCATTGCAATCTTCGCACAACGAAGCGCGTCAATAATTACGCCAGCAGAGTTTGGTGAATCCCATACCTCAAGTTTGTACTCTAGATTAAGTGGCACATCTCCAAAAGCTCTTCCCTCTAATCTGACATAAGCCCACTTGCGATCATCAAGCCATGGAATGTAATCAGATGGTCCGATATGAACATTTTTAGCACCTAGGTCATAATCTAATTGAGAAGTAACTGATTGAGTCTTAGAGATCTTCTTAGATTCAAGCCGATCTCGCTCTAGCATGTTCTTAAAATCCATATTTCCACCAACATTTAATTGGTAGGTGCGATCTAGGTGAACACCTCGATCTTGGAATAGCTTGGCCATGATTCGGTGGGTAATAGTTGCGCCCACCTGAGACTTAATATCATCGCCCACGATTGGTAGCCCCGCCTTAGTGAACTTATCTGCCCAAACTGGATCTGAGGCAATAAATACCGGAAGGGCGTTAACAAAGGCGCACCCAGCATCAATTGCGCATTGGGCATAAAACTTAGCTGCCTCTTCTGATCCCACTGGTAAATAGCAGATAACTACATCTACTTTATTAGACTTTAACTCAGCTACTACATCAACGGGTGCAGAGGAAGATTCAGTAATCGTCTCTTTGTAGTAACGGCCAAGGCCATCTAGCGTGGGACCTCTTTTAACACTCACACCAGTTTTAGCAACGGTAGCAAACTTAATAGTGTTGTTCTCACTAGCCCAGATTGCCTCTGCAAGATCTAAACCAACCTTCTTGGCATCAACATCTAAGGCTAAAACAAAGTTAATATTTTTTATGTGATAATCACCAAGTACTGGGTGCATTAAACCTGGAATTTCAGTTTCATTGGTTGCATCCTTGTAGTAAGTAATGCCCTGAACTAATGAGTTAGCACAGTTTCCAACACCAATAATTGCTACCCTGATCTCACCCTTATTCTCTATGCTCACTTACTCTTCCTCTCGGTTTTTATCATTTTTTCTAACCAATTAATCTCTCGCTCTGCTGAATCCAATGAGTGGCGGCGCCACTCAATCAAATAGGTATCAATCCCCTCTGGAATTTTTGCGAGATCTCTTCGGATAACTTCTGCCCTACCAACTAGCCGCCGGTGGCGCCCTTCTAAAATTCTTACTCGATTATTTCTTGGAGTAGGACCAAAAAATGCGAACCGAACCTCAAAGCCCTCATCTTCGAATGTGTCTGGACTAGCACTTTGCATTAGTTGTGAAAACTTCTCTTTTCCTTTTTTAGTTAAGTCATAAACAATTCTTGATCTGCGAGATAAGCCACCTGCATCAGTAAATGATTTTTCAATTAAATCTGCTTCCATCATTTTGCGAAGCTGCGGGTATAAAACTGAAAAACTAAGAGCTCGAAAAGGCCCATAGATTGTGGTCAATCGCTTGCGCAGTTCATAGCCGTGAAGTGGGCCTTGGGAGAGCAGGCCAAGGAGAGCAAACTCTAAAGACTCAGCCCTTGAACGCATCTTCTTCCACCCCTAATATCTATCAGATATATCGAATCGATACTATCGAGTATCTAAACCTAAAATCGCTACATCTGCAACCCATACAATCAGGGCGTGTTGATCGCAGATGCCATTCCCAGCCGGTTCTGGGAGTTCCTGGTAGCCACGATTTTGATCATATTAGCTCCTGGCCCATCAGTACTTTTCACCATCGCCAGAGCAATCTCCTGGGGCAGAGTCACAGCTATTGCCACCGTAATTGGCAACGCTTTTGGGATGTTTCTAGTCTCAGTTTTAGTTGCGGTAGGGCTTGGCCCAGTTATTCAAAACTCCACACTTTTCTATCACGGCATTCAATGGGCAGGTGGGGCCTACCTGATCTATCTCGGAATCACAGCTATTAAGGCGAGTGCAATTGATGCGCAAGGAATGCAATCTGCCGAGGGATTAAAGCCTAATTTTTTAACCTCTGTTAAAAATGGTTTCTGGGTGGGGGTATTAAATCCAAAATCAATCGTCTTCTTCGCAGCAATTTTGCCAGCCTTTGTGGACCAAGAAAAAAATAATGTAACTGCCCAATTACTATTTCTGGGCGCAGTCTTCGCCATAGTTGCCTTTATCTCAGATGGCACTTACGGAGTTTTAGCCGGCACTATCCGTAGCTCACTCGCTCAGGATGTGCGCAAGTTGATCTTTATGCGCCGCTTTGGTGGTGTGGTGATGATCGCTTTAGGCATATTCACTATCGCTTCAGCGATAATACTTGGCTAGTTGCCTAAAATTCTCGTGGCGATATTGCCCAATGTCAGTGGCGAAGGGCAGACTTATCATCAATAAACCCAAATTAAGGCACAGAAGTTGTGCGATAAGAAACGAGTGAAAATAATGGCATCATCTAATGCAGTTGGCAGTGCACGTGAATTTATTTCACCATCTGATTTAACATTTTCTTGGGGCGGTTGCCATAGATGTTTATGGCTTAATTACAATCATGGTCTTCGCACCCCAGGCTTTATGCCGTTAGTCGGTGATCTAGCAAATATGCAGGAGAAGTACTTTGCCGAGAAAACTACTGCAGATATAGCACCCGTCTTACCGCAAGGTAAGGTGGCTGATTTAGGTGGTTGGGTTAAATCATCTTTTATTAATGTAAATGATCAACCAACTAAGTATGCAATCAGGGGTAAATACGACTTATTAATTGAATTTGCTGATGGCACCTTTGGAATTATTGATTGTAAGTTTCAAGCAAAGGATTCAGATAAAACTGACCTCTATCAGCCTCAACTTGAAGCCTATGCGTTTGCGTTAGAAAATCCAGCGGTCGGTGAGGCTAAGAAAGTTTCCTTAATGGGATTATTAGTCTGGTCATTACTTGAACCAGCAGGTGATGTTAATAAAGGATTTGGACTTAAGCTAAAACATACTTGGCGACCTATTGCTAGAAACCCAGAGGCACTTTCAACTCGGTTAACTGATTTTATTACAGTGGTCAGTTCGCAAATGCCAGCTGCCAAAGATAACTGCGAAATGTGTAACTACTTAAGCACCCGTCGAGAGTTTATTGGCGCGCAGTAGTTATGCGTCATCTTCATCAAATTCGGTCTTATTCTTATAAGTTTTTTTGATGGCATCCTTTGCATCTGATGCATACATATTTGGCACATACTCTTGCTTTGATAACTGAGCAATTTTTTCCATAAGTTCATTGGTAGCATCTCTTAGCACGTTTTGATCAGTTGGATCCCCTGTGAAATAAATTGGTTCACCAAATACCATTTCAACTCTTCTAACCTTAGGAACTACCTGCCCAGTTGGTTGAATTTCAGCAGTATTAAACATTGCAACCGGAATGATCCCGGCCCCAGACTCAATTGCCATTCGAGCTATGCCGGTTCTGCCTTTATAAAGCCGACCATCAGGTGATCTTGTTCCTTCTGGATAGATACCAAGACAGTGACCCTCTTTAAGTAAGCGAAGACCGGTTAGTAAAGCAGCCTCACTTCGCTTTCCGCCAGAGCGATCAATTGGCACCTGACCGAGTGCAATAAATGTTAATTTTTTTATAAACCCTTTTAGGCCAGGTGAGGTGAAGTACTCACTCTTTGCTAGAAAGGTGACTTTGCGAGGAACTACTAATGGCATAAAGATTGAATCGCTAAAGGAGAGATGATTTGAAGCAATGATTACGCCACCGTTGCTTGGCACATGCCGTAGCCCGCTGACCTTAGGGCGAAAGATAAACATCAGCAATGGAATTAGGAACGATTTTAAAATCGAGTATGCCACGGGTCTAATTTAGTGGCTAAGGGAATCTGTGCCACCATCTGAGCGTGAATTTAAATCCAAACTCAGCCAGATTCACCCTAGAGGGTGGAAAAATTGGCGTACTAGTACTTCACGGCTTCACAGGCTCACCAGCATCGATTGCGCCATGGGCAAAATATTTTAATCAACTTGGCTACACCGTCTTAGCACCTTGCCTGCCAGGTCATGGCAGCAGTTGGCAGCAAATGAATAAAACTACTTGGCAAGATTGGTATAAAGCATCTGAACAATCACTTTTAGAATTACAAAAAAAGTGTGATCGAATCTTTATTGCTGGCTTTTCAATGGGCGGGGCGCTAGCACTACGACTTTGCCAGGTGCGCAGCAGTGAAATTGAAGGATTACTGCTATTAAACCCATCAATTCACGACCGTAGATGGTTTCTTAAATTAATTCCATTGCTTAAGTATTTTATCCCTTCAATTAAAAAGGGCCCGACCGATATTGCTGCGCCAAACCCAATAAAGCACGCCTACGGTAGAACTCCACTTAAAGCTCTAGACTCACTTCGAAAGCTTTGGCAGATAGTGCAGCGAGATCTGTATTTAATTGATCTTCCAATTATGGTTGCGTATTCAATTAATGATCATGCAGTTGATCCAGCTAACGCAACTACAGTAATAGATAATATTTCTTCCGTCGATATTCGTGAGGTAGTTTTTGAGAACTCATATCATAATGTTGCACTTGACTACGACTGTGAACAATTAAATATTGAGAGTAAATTATTTATTCAAGATGTCTTAAGTGATCAGTTAAAGCAGGGTAGTGATTTTAATGAAAATGATCTAGTTGACGCCGAGTTTGACTCAATAGTTTCTGGATTATCACTGGATGAATCCTCCCCAACTACTTATTTAGATGAATTAGATGGCATTTATGAGGTAGAGAGATTTAAGCCACCAAATCCACGTTCATTTGTATTAAACAAAAACCAACGGCTATCTGTAGCCACTTTAATCGCAAGTGCTATGTATTTACTTGCTTACAACTTAACAGAGTTTGAGGTGCTAGGGCTCTGGCCAGTGGTAATTGGTGTTAGCGCAGCTGTTGCTAATTTAATCTGGGATACCGCACGTAAAGATGATGACTATGAAGACGGTGCGGCGATCTAACTTAGGTAAAGATGTAAAAAAAGTTTTCTCTTCCTACTTTTCTAGCTTTTCCTTTAATTGCTTCAAAGCTAAATCAATTGTGGATTTTTCAGCTTTTGTTCGCATAATATCTGGCACTGGCATTGAAAGTGCCACCGTTAATTCAAAAATGACCTCAGTTTCATCGCCATTTTCTTTAACACTATAGCCGCCACTCATTTGGGTTAGAAGATCAGCATCCTCTAATGAAAAATCTAGCCGATCAGGGTATGCGCTCCAGTCATAATTTAGTGTTGGTTTATCTTTAAGTGCGCCGGCATCAACGCTCATACTTACCTGAGTTGGCCTGCCCTGATCATCACTTGTTAAGACAGTTACCGATTTAAAGGAGGTTGACCAACTTGGGTAGTTAGCAATATCAAATAAGACTGCTCGAACTTCATCTGCGCTGGCCGTGATACTTACAGTTGAGGAGGTTGTAGAGGACATGGCCCAATGTTACCGCTTAGTAGGAATTTTGTATTCTCAGCAATATTAAGGGGCTACCGTATGGTCAATTAACCCTGCCTGATATAGCGTTCGCCCCATGAATGAGATAACTATAAATTCGATAATCCCACCGGCAGCTGATGGCAACTTAACCAACTTAATCGCTGAGCGCGCCCACTTTGAACCCGAGCGGGTGATTGTCTCTCGCCCATTAGGTGATGGCTGGCAGGCAGTTACTGCAAAAGCTTATGAGGAAGAGATTAAATCTGTTGCTAAAGGTTTAATCGCTTCAGGGATTAATGTGGGTGATCGAGTTGCGATCATGGCAAAGACTCGTTATGAGTGGACTGTTTTAGATTTTGCTATTTGGTATGCCGGCGCTGTTTCTGTTCCAATATATGAAACATCTAGTGCTGAGCAGGTTGATTGGATTTTAAATGACTCAGCTGCTGTAGCAATTATTGTTGAAACACCAGCTCTTGTTGAATTAGTTACTCCAGTTATGCCTGCTACTTGTAAGACGATATGGAATATTACTTATAACGCACTTGCTACCTTAGCTCACGAAGGAAAAGATGTTAGTGATGAGGAGATAAGCAAACGCAGAGCGGCATTAAAGCCTGAGACTCTTGCGACTTTAATTTATACATCTGGTACAACTGGTAAACCAAAGGGTGTGCAGTTAACCCATGCAAACTTCTTATCTGAGTGTGGAAATGTTGTAAATGGCGCCAGTGATCTTTTCTTAAAACCTGGTGGTTCAACACTTTTGTTTCTACCAGTTGCTCACGTCTTTGGCCGTATGGTGCAAATCGGTTCAATTACTGCAGGTTTACACTTAGCTCATTGCAGTGACCTAACTAGGCTGCCAAAAGATCTTGCAAGCTTTAAACCAACCTTCGTTTTGGCTGTACCTAGAATTTTTGAAAAGATATTCAACGGCGCACAGGCTAAAGCAGAGGCTGCTGGCAAAGGAAAGATATTCCATAAAGCTGCTGAGGTTGCAATTGCATACAGCAGAGCATTAGATACAAATAAAGTCCCACCGCTGTTAAAACTACAACATGGCTTATTTGATAAGTTAGTTTATTCAAAGATCCGTGCAGGTTTAGGTGGCAGAGTTGAGGCCGCAATCTCAGGCGGTGCACCTTTAGGTGAGCGGTTAGGTCACTTTTATCGTGGCGCTGGCGTTAGAGTTTTAGAGGGATACGGCTTAACTGAAACCACAGCAGGTGCAACTTTAAATCTAACTAGTTCACACAAAGTTGGCACTGTTGGAAAACCCATTCCCGGTACAACTATCAAAATTGCCGAAGATGGTGAGGTATTAATTAAGGGATCAATTGTGATGAAGGGCTACTGGCAAAATGAGGCAGCTAATGCTGAAGTCTTTACCAAAGATTCTTACTTCAAATCTGGTGATCTAGGAAAAATTGATGATGAAGGTTACTTATCAATTACTGGACGAAAGAAAGAATTAATTGTTACCGCTGGTGGTAAAAATGTTGCCCCCACTGTTCTTGAAGATCGCTTGCGTTCACATCCGCTAATTAGCCAATGTATGGTGGTTGGAGATAACCAACCATTTATTGCTGCCCTTATTACCTTAGATCCAGATTCAATTAGGCCATGGGCTACTGCTAATAAAAAAGAGAACGCATCTGTTGCAGAATTAACAAAGGACCCAACGCTTATTGCCGTCATTCAAACTGCAGTTGATGAGACAAATAAAGCAGTAAGCCGAGCTGAGTCAATCCGTAAATTTACGATTCTCCCAGTCGACTTCACAATTGCTGGCGGACAGTTAACCGCTAAGTTATCAGTGAAGCGACATGTAGTTTCGCAGCAATTTGCTCGCGAGATTGATGAACTCTTCGCCTAACACTGAACGAACTCGGCTAGCGCGAGAGCTTCATGATGGTTTGGCGCAAGAGTTAGCATCCTTAGGTTATCGACTAGATCAAATCATTGGCAGTAATAATTTAGATAATACAAACCGAGCACCTCTGCGGCAGATTAGATTTTCAATAAGTGGCTTAATAAATCAGGTTAGAGATGAAATATTTGAACTGCGCACAAACGAGAGTAAATCATTTAGGGAGCAATTAGATCAGCAACTGGCAACAATACTTACTCATACTGATATTGCATATGAGGTAAGTGGTGAGTGTGAAGTCAAATCAGATCAACACTTTGAGTTACTACGGGCAGTTCGAGAGTTAGTAGTTAATGCTATGCGCCATGGAAGCTGTTCAATAATTAAAATCAAATTAACCTCAAATCAAATTCAAGTAGAAGATAATGGGATTGGGGGCATGGTTATAAAGAAAGAATCCTATGGATTAGTGGGGGTTAGCGAGCGGCTGATAAAAATTGGAGCCAAAATACAATTCATATCCCAATCTTCGGGAAGTTTAATCATAATAGCGCTCTAAAATATGGACATTGTAATAATAGATGATCACCATCTAATTAGGTCTGGGTTAACAGCAGCGTTAGCTAATACCAACTTTCAAGTAGTTGCTGAGGCTTCTTCTGTAAGTGAGGGATTAGCTGTTCTAAATAAATTTCAACCTGCTATTGCCTTAGTTGATATTGATTTAGGATCATCAAGTGGATTAGATCTAATAAAGCTATCCTTGTCGCAAAAGAGTAAATGTAAATTTGTAGTACTCACAATGCATGATCAGACTCAAATCTTAGAAAGTGCAAAAGCAGCAGGTGCAAGCGCATTTGTTACAAAAGGTGCTGCAATTAGTGATTTAATAGAAATTATGAAATGTATTAGCGGTGGGGCTAATAAATTTATGAATGCTGGTGAGTTAAAGAAATCAAAGCAAGTAGTTGATTTTGACTTTACTAACCGTGAATTAGAAATACTTACCTTGCTGCCAACTGGAGCTACTGCATCTGCTATTGCTGGCATGCTTTTCTTAACAGAGCCAACTATAAAAACTCATCTTTCGGCAATTTATCGAAAACTAAGCGCAGCTAATAGGGCTCGGGCGGTCAGTATTGCTTTAGTAAATAATTTAATTACTCAGCAATAGCTGATTAAATTTCTTAGACCAACTACTCATTTGCCAGTTCGCTACCACCCAATCGCGCCCGGCCTGCCCCATTTGCTTGGCTTTAACTGGGTCATCAAGTAATTTACAAATTGCATTTGAAATCTCATCAACTTTACTAGCCTCTACTAATAATCCAGTTACACCATCAAGCACCGCATCGGTGGCTCCCCCTGAGTTACCAACTACTACTGGCTTACCACAGGCACTAGCCTCTAAATAAACAATCCCGAGACCTTCAACCTCAAGACCTAAAAATCTCGAACGAACTGGCATTGCAAATATCTCAGAAATAGCTAAGTAATCTGGAAGTTCATTATGTGAAACCCTGCCAGTAAATACAATTTTATGGGTAATTCGTAATTGCCGAGCACTATTTTCTAACATTTGTTTAATTGGACCAACTCCGACTAGCAGCAGAATTGCATCTGGATGTGACTCGACTATCTTTGGCATGGCTGCGATTAATTGGTCTTGCCCTTTGCGGTGAACTAACCTGGCCACACAAATTATTACTCGCCTTCCCTCTAATCTATATTTCGCAATTAATTGGGCACTAGCACTCTTTGGCGAAAAATGATCGGTATCAATACCAGGTGAGATTTGCACCATTTTCTCAACCTCGTTGCTAACCTTCATAATCTGACTCTTTGTGAAATTTCCAAGATAACCAAAATAATTAACATCACTAATAATTTTCTTAAGCAGCTGTTTAAACATGGGAATCTTTGCCCACCAAACCTCATGGCCATGGCTTAATGCCACAATATTGCTCACTCCACTTTTACGAAGCGCATTAGCCATCAAAGCAAGGGGTGCAGCTGCGCCAAACCAAACTCTGATTATTGCTTCATTTTTTAATATTTTTATCGCTCGTTTTGTAATTCTCGGCGTTGGCAGCAAAATTTTAGCTCGGTCTCTAATCACTCTTGCACCAAACTTTTCAAATAACTGTCTATCAAACTCTACTGAACCTTTTTGAGAGGATGTATAGATAACTAGGCTGCCAAATGGCATACCTTCAATTAGACCTAGAATAAAAGTTTCAATCCCGCCCGCTCTTGGCCCAAGATCATTTGTGATTAGTAAAACTTTACCCTCGTTATAAACGACGTGCTCCTATGTATGGCTTCGCTCCCATATTCATATTGGCAATTTTTACTAGACTACCTGATCTGGGTGCATGCAACATGCGATCTGGGGAAAGATATATGGCCACGTGCGAAATTGGTTTCCCAAAAAATACTAAATCACCTGCCTGTAAATTTTTTCTAGCGATTGCTTTGCCATAGTTATATTGAGCACGAGAGGAGTGTGGCAGTGAAACACCGGCTGCTTTAAAGGCGCGCATGGTTAAACCTGAACAATCCCAAGTAGTAAGTCCGGCAGCGCCGAATACGTACTTATCTCCTAATTGATCCAGTGCATACTTTATTGCCGTCCCACCTCGACCAGATATAGATCTATACTTACGAGCATCGGCGAGGGATCTTTGTTGATCAGCATTTTCCTCATCATCATTTAACTTTGCCAGCTTCTGCCGCTCCGCTGTGCTTAATTTTGCAAGTAAAGCCTCTGCTTCTTCTAATTTTGAGTTAGCAATTTCTAATTGTTTTTTAAACCTAGCCTCTGCTGCCTTTACTAATGATAATTTATCGGCCACAGTTAAGGATGCGGCATTTAATCTTTGAGTTGCAACTGAAAATTTCTTTAAATCCGCACTCTTTTTTCTAGTAACTGTTTCGAGCGAGCCAGCAGTTGACAAATATAAGTCAGGATTTGAGGAAAAAAGTAGCTCTAGTGATTTACTAAGCGGTCCGGATTTATATTGCTCTGCTGCA
>JAQCGQ010000010.1 GCA_027730465.1 Actinomycetota bacterium
TTGGGATGTCTCATCAGTGATGGCAAAGGATTCAATTGCCGGCACATTATTAGCAGGCACGGTTGGCTTTGATGTGAATACATCTTGGGTGCAACTAGCATTTTGGGCCACCTACCTTGGCTTAGTTTTACGCCTATACACCCGCCCAACTAGGCCGGTTCAAACTTTAGTAGGTAAGTAAGCCCACTACCCAATATCATTACTGGCTAGTAACCTAAGCCTTATTAGGTTCATATAGTTAGGAGTCTTTAATGAGCAAAAGTGCGACTGCAAAAACAAATGTGGTTTTAGTAGATGCGGTTAGAACTCCATTTGGTAAAGCCGGTTCGTTATACGCCGGAACTAGATCTGATGACATTATGGTCCGCTGCATTCGCGGCTTACTTGAGCGAAATCCAAATCTGCCAGTTGATCAAATTGATGATGTTGCAATCGCGGCCGCGACTCAAACTGGTGATCAAGGAATGAATATTGGCCGCTCTGTTTCAATCCTTGCTGGTATTCCAAAATCAGTACCAGGATATTCAATTGATCGATGGTGCGCCGGTGCGTTAACAGCTGTTACAACAATTGCTGGTGGCATAAATATGGGCGCTTATGATTTAGCAATTGCTGGTGGTGTTGAGCATATGGGAAATCATCCGATGGGTGATGGCATAGATCCAAATCCAAGATATTTAGCTGAAAGAATTGTTGATACCGATGCGCTACAAATGGGCGCAACCGCTGAAAGATTACATGACAAGTTTCCTCATCTGACTAAAGATCGAGCAGATAAATACGCTCTTGCCTCACAACAAAAAACTGCTGCAGCTTATGCTGCAAATAAGATTCAACCTGATCTTATTCCAGTTGCAACTAGAACAGTGGAGCTTGGTTGGGGTGTGGCAACAGTTGATGAACCACCTAGGCCGCAAACAACTTTAGAAGCATTAGGCGCCCTTAAGACACCATTTCGCGCAGCTGGTCGAGTAACAGCTGGAAATGCTGCTGGTTTAAATGATGGCGCAACTGCTGCAATATTGGCATCCGAGAGTAAAGCGAAAGAATTAAACCTGCCAATTAAAGCAAAGTTAGTTTCATTTGCATTTGCTGGAGTTGAGCCAGAAATTATGGGATATGGCCCAGTGCCTAGCACGATTAAAGCGCTTAAAAAAGCTGGTCTAGATATTTCTGATATCGGATTATTTGAAGTAAATGAAGCATTTGCAATTCAAGTGCTTTCATTTCTAGATCATTTTGGAATTGCCGATGATGATAAGCGAGTAAATATTTATGGAGGCGCAATTGCAGTGGGCCATCCACTTGCATCCTCTGGCGTTAGATTAATTCTTAACTTAGCAAACGCCTTCACTGATCACCCTGAGGTTAGATATGGCATCACCACAATGTGTATCGGTCTTGGTATGGGTGGCACAATTATTTGGGAAAATCCTAATTACAAAGGCACTAAGTAGTGGCTGAAGTTATGGTAGGTGCCCCTGATGAAGTAGTAACAAATGCAATAGTTCGAATGATTTCACTATCTCCATTTGGTCATACTGGTGAATTAGCTTTAATCACATTAGATAATGGCGCTGATCATAATCGCCCAAATACATTTGGCCCCGCTTCCCTTAATTCACTTTCATCTGCAATAGATCAAGCCCAAAAATCAGAAGCAGTTACAATTGCAGTTACTGGTAAGCCATTTATATTTGCAGCAGGTGCTGACCTTTCCGGTGTTGGCTCAGTTAGTGATAAATCAGTTGCTACCGCCTTTGGCGACCTAGGTCATGAAGTTTTTCTAAAATTATATGAGAGCAAAAAACCAACCTTTGCATTTATTAATGGTTTAGCACTAGGCGGGGGCCTTGAAGTGGGCCTTAACGCTCATTACCGAACTCTGGCATCAACTGCATTCATCGGCCTACCAGAGTGTTTTCTTGGATTAGTACCAGGATGGGGTGGGGCAACATTGCTACCAAAACTTATTGGTCCAGAAAATGCGGTTCAGGTAATTATATTAAATGCTTTAAATAACAACACCATGCTTAAATCTAAAGATGCTCTTTCCCTCGGTGTAGTCGATGCTGTTTATGAACCAGCTGATTTCCTTGAACACTCAGTTAAGTTTGTCGCAGATATTTTAAGTGGAAAAAAGAAAATCGATCGTAAGGATTTTAGTAAAGATAGCGCAGGTTTTGAGAAAGCTATCGCCACCGGAAAAGCTGCAGTTGCTAAAAAATATAGCGGCGCACAAATACCTTCTCCCCTTGCCGCTCTTGAATTAATTAAAGCTGCGCAAACAAATACGGTAAGAGATGGGTATGCTGCTGAGACAAAGGTGTTATCAGATTTAGTAATGAGTGATGGCCTACGGGCTTCACTTTATGCATTTAATTTAATACAGAAGAAACGCAAAAAAGTTGAGGGTGCTCCTAAACCTTCTCTTGCTCGTAAAATTACTAAAGTTGGTGTAGTTGGCGCTGGTCTTATGGCCTCCCAGCTTGCCCTACTTATGCTGCGTAACTTAAAAGTTCCAGTAGTAATTACAGATTTAGATCAAGAGCGAGTTGATAAAGGCTTAGCCTGGATAAAAAATGAGATTCAAAAGTTAGTTGATAAGAATCGATTAAATCCCGAGGCAGCAACTCGCTTACTGGGAAATATTTCTGGTTCAGTTGATCAAAAAGTATTTGCTAACGCAGATTTTGTTCTTGAGGCAATATTTGAAGAGCTATCTCTAAAGCAAAAGCTTTTTAAGGATCTAGAAGCGATTATTACGCCAGAGTGTATTTTGGCAACAAACACCTCATCCCTTTCAGTTGAAGCTATGAGTGAGGGACTTAAGAATCCAGAAAGAGTTGTTGGTTCTCACTTTTTTAACCCAGTAGCAGTAATGCCGCTACTTGAGGTTGCTAGAACATCTAAGACAGATGATGCAACTGTTGCAACTGCAATAAATATTGGAAAAGATTTAAAGAAAACTATGGTTATTGTAAAAGATGCACCTGCATTTGTAGTTAATCGCTTACTAACTAGATTTATGGGCGAGGTTACCGATGCAATGGATGAGGGAACTGCCTATGAGGTAGCAGATGCTGCGATGGCTCCCCTAGGTTTTCCAATGTCCTCACTTGAATTACTTGGCTTAGTAGGACCAGGAGTTGCGCTGCATGTTTCTCAAACTCTAAATAAGAATTTAGGAGCTCGCTACAAAGTTTCACCAACTATGCAGCGCTTTGTTAAAGAGGGTGTTAAAACATTTTATGTTAAAAATGAGCAAGGTGTTAACACAGTAAACCCAGCAGCACTTGCCCTACTTGAAAAAGGTGAAAAAGCATCAACGGCAGAGCAGGTTAGAAGACGTGCACTGGAAGCGATAGCAACTGAGGCAAAGATGATGCTTGATGAAGGAGTTGTTTCAACTCCACAAGAGATTGATATCTGTATGTTACTTGGCTCAGGTTGGCCAATGCATTTAGGCGGAATACTTCCTTATTTAGATCGCGAAGGAATTAGCGAAGCGGTTTGCGGTGCTCGTTTTCATCCAAAGGGAGTGGCATCTCTTCCTTAACATCTACTGAAAACGCATCACTGCTCCATGTAACAAGTGATCTTGTAATATTTTGAACAGTAATTCCTAGGTCCTCTAAAATTTGTGTTCTCTTTGCATGCTCTAAAAATACTAATGGAACACCAATTGAATGAACTGGCACATTAAGTCCAGATTCTCTAAATAACTCTGAGATCGTGCTGGCAATACCACCATGTTTAATGCCATCTTCAAGTACTACTACTTTCTTATAACGCTGGGCCATTGTGACTAAAGATTTTGGTAATGGTTTAACCCATCTTGGATCAATTACAGTCACACCGACTCCTTCTCGATATGCCTGCGCTGCAGCATCAACTGCAACTTGGGCAAAAGCTCCGATACTTACTAACAAAATATCAGCGCTCTCTCCTCGATATAAGACGTCAATGCCATCTCTTCTTTCAAAGGCAGGAATATCTGGATTTATGGCTCCCTTTGGAAATCTAATTAGTGTCGGCACATCTGAAATTTCTAGCGCTTCACGCAATGTCTCTCTTACTCTTTCGCCATCACGTGGAGCAGCAACATGTAAGGTTGGCACAATTCCAGTAAGCGCTAGGTCCCAAATACCATTATGTGAAGGTCCATCATCTCCGGTAATACCTGCTCGATCTAACACAAATGTTACGCCGGCTTTATGAAGTGCCACATCTAATAAAAGCTGATCAAATGCTCTATTTAAAAATGTTGAATAAACAGCTACTACTGGATGAAGGCCTGCATATGCCATACCTGCAGCAGCAGTTGTTGCATGTTGTTCAGCAATGCCAACATCAAATGTTCTATCTGGATATGCTTTTTCAAACTTATCGAGGCCAGTTGGACCCATCATGGCTGCGGTTATAGCAACAACATCACTACGTTTTGCGCCAATCTTTACTAGTTCATCTGAAAATATACTTGTCCAACTTTGACCAGCTTTACTAAGTGGTTGCCCAGTCTCAGCATCAACTACACCAACTGCATGAAACTTTTCAGCCTCATCATTAATAGCCGGTGCATGTCCTTTACCTTTTTCAGTAATCAAATGAACTAGTACTGGAGCACCGAAATCTTTAGCCGATAATAGCGCTCGCTCTATTGCGGAGATATCATGGCCATCAACTGGTCCAAAATACTTAATTCCTAAATCTTCAAACATTCCTTGAGGTGCAACAATATCTTTAATACCTTTTTTCATTCCATGTAGGGTTTCATAGATTGGCTGACCTACTACAGGTGTTTTTTCTAAAACACCTTTGCCCCAATCTAAAAACTTCTCATATCCACGGGTTGTGCGAAGCGTTGATAAATATGTAGCAAGGCCGCCAATTGTTGGCGAATAGGATCTTTCGTTATCATTTACAACAATTACTAACTTTTCTTTCTTATTTGCAGCTATATTATTAAGAGCTTCCCAACTCATACCGCCAGTTAATGCGCCATCTCCAACTACACAAATTACAGTTCGATCTTGTTGATTTGTTAGTGCAAATCCTTTTGCGATTCCATCACTCCAAGAAAGTGCAGTTGAAGCATGTGAATTCTCAACAACATCATGTTCACTCTCGCTGCGATTTGGATATCCGGCCACTCCACCACGCTGACGTAGCTTTTCAAATCCAGCTATTCGCCCCGTTAGTAATTTATGAACATAACTTTGATGCCCGGTATCAAAGACAATTACATCTTTTGGAGATTGAAAAATTCTATGAATAGCAATTGTTAACTCCACAACACCAAGATTTGGACCTAAGTGCCCGCCAGATTTTGAAACCTGTTCAATTAAAAAAGATCTAATCTCAGTAGCTAACTGATCTAACTGCGTATCTGAAAGACCTTTTAGATCAGCAGGTGATTTAATCTCTGAGAGCATAGTGATAGTTTAAAGCCTGCTACTTATTTAAGCGATTTATTTGCTCAAAAGTGAGCGTAATACGTACTGCATGATTCCACCGTGTCGATAGTAATCTGCCTCACCTGGGGTATCGATACGAAGGCTAACTTTAAAGCTCTTATCCCCTGCTGTGACCGTCACCTCTTTTGGTGTTTGCCCCTTATTTAATTCCTCTACGCCAGTGATTGAAAAAATCTCACTGCCATCTAATCCAAGATTGGATGCATTTTGTCCAGTTAAATACTGCAATGGTAACACGCCCATACCAATTAAATTAGATCGGTGAATTCTTTCAAAGGATTCGGCAATAACTGCTCTAACACCTAATAGCGCTGTTCCCTTTGCAGCCCAATCGCGAGAAGAACCTGAGCCATACTCTTTTCCTGCCAAAATTACTAATGGAATATTTGCTGCAATATATTCACGGGAGGCTTCATAAATTGTTGTCTGTTGTTCATTTGCTAAGAAATTTTTAGTAAAACCACCTTCAACCCCGTTAAGTAAAAGATTTCTAAGACGAATATTGGCAAAAGTTCCTCTAATCATTACCTCATGATTTCCACGCCTTGATCCATAGGAATTGAAATCAGCTCTTTCAATATTATGTTCGGCTAAATACTTTCCAGCTGGAGAATCAACTTTAATATTCCCAGCGGGAGATATGTGATCAGTTGTTACTGAATCACCTAACACTGCAAGAATACGTGCGCCTAAAATATTTGTTACTGGTTTTGGATCCCTTGGCATGTCATCAAAGTAAGGCGGCTTTCTAACATATGTTGAAGCACTGTCCCATTCAAAGGTATTACCTGTTGGCGTATCAAGGGATTTCCATCGTTTATCCCCATCAAAGACTGAAGCATAATCTTTTGTAAACATATCAGAGGAGATTGAAGATGTGATTACCGAATCAATCTCAGCAGTTGTTGGCCAAATATCCCTTAAAAAGACTGGTTTACCATCGCTACCCACACCAATTGAATCATTTTCAAAATCATGATCCATCGTGCCAGTTAATGCGTAAGCAACTACAAGTGGTGGTGATGCTAGATAGTTCATCTTTACATCAGGTGAAATTCTTCCTTCAAAGTTACGGTTTCCAGATAAAACTGCAGAAACTGCAAGATCATTCTCATTAATTGCTTTACTAATCTCAATTGGAAGCGGACCTGAGTTGCCAATGCAGGTAACACAGCCATAGCCAACTAGGTTAAATCCTAGCTTTTCCATATATGGAGTGAGTCCAGATCGGTCGTAGTAATCAGTAACGACTTTAGAACCTGGTGCTAATGTAGTTTTAACCCAAGGTTTACTAGTTAATCCTTTTTCAACCGCTTTTTTTGCAAGTAGTGCAGCGCCAATCATTACCGATGGGTTAGAGGTATTCGTGCATGAGGTAATTGAAGCTATTACGACATCACCATTTGTAACAGTAGTTGGCTTGCCATTTACCTTCACATCAATCTTATTCCTTGTGGTTTTATCACTAAAATAAGTTGGGACTATTTTCTCATATGAATCCTTAGCATCACTTAATGAAATTCGATCCTGTGGCCGTTTAGGGCCTGCAATTGATGGCACAACTTTTGAAAGATCTAATTCAAGTTTTTCAGAAAATCTTGGTTCAGCTTTTGGATCATGCCAAAGGCTATTAAATTTTGCATATTTTTCTACAAGTTCTAATTGTTCATTAGTGCGACCAGTAAATTTTAGATAGCGAATTGTTTCTTCATCTATTGGGAAAATAGCGCAAGTTGATCCATACTCTGGTGACATATTTCCAATCGTCGCTCGATTAGCCATCGGTAGCGCACTAACTCCTGGTCCATAAAATTCTACAAACTTTCCAACTACGCCATGTGCTCGAAGCATTTGAGTAATTGTTAAAACTAGATCAGTTGCTGTTGTTCCTACCGGTAATTGATTATTTAATTTAAATCCAACAACTTTTGGAATTAACATAGAAACAGGTTGGCCTAACAGAGCTGCCTCAGCCTCTATGCCACCAACTCCCCAACCAAGTACACCTAAACCATTAACCATTGTGGTGTGAGAATCTGTACCTACTACCGTGTCTGGGTAGGCACGAAGAATTCCATCAACTTCTCGACTCATTACAACTCGTGCCAAATACTCAATATTTACCTGATGAACAATCCCAGTTCCAGGTGGAACAACTTTAAATTCATCAAAAGCAGTTTGCCCCCAACGAAGGAAGCGATATCGCTCTTTGTTACGCTGATACTCAATATCAACATTTTTTTCAAACGAATCTTTAGTTCCAAATAGATCTGCAATAACTGAGTGATCAATAACTAATTCAGCAGGTGATAATGGATTAACTTTTGCAGGATCCCCACCTAGATCAGCGATCGCCTCCCGCATTGTGGCAAGATCAACAATGCATGGCACGCCAGTAAAGTCCTGCATAATAACTCGTGCTGGCGTAAATTGGATTTCAGTGCTTGGTTCAGACTTTGGATCCCAAGCGGCTAACTTCTTTATCTGCTCTGCAGTTATATTTGCACCATCTTCGGTGCGAAGTAAGTTTTCTAATAAAATCTTTAAACTAAATGGAAGATCTTTTACTTCCTTAAAGCTATTGATATCAAAGACTTCATAACTTTTACCTGCAACTAAAAGTGTGGTTTTGGCCTTAAATGAGTTCTTACTCAACGCCCCACACCTCTTCCTACTTACTAATACGCTAATCCTATCTCTTTACTGGTGAAAATCCAGCCACGCACTCAATGTGCTGAGTCATTGGAAAAAGATCATAGGCGGATATGTGATCCAACTTATAGCCGGCTTCGATTAAAGTTTTTGTATCTCTAGCAAGTGCAGCTGGATCACATGCAATATAAACAATTTTTCTTGGTCTTAATTTAACCAATTGTTTGATTACTACTTCACCAGCACCAGTTCTAGGTGGATCTAGCAAAATTAAATCTGCTCGCTTAACTATTGGTAATTGTTGTGCAACTAATCCTTGTAAAATTTTAACATTATTCTTATTTAGAAAAATTCTTCGGGCATCTGATACGGCTGTTTTATCGCTTTCAATTAATGTGATAAAGCCCGCATCGCCAAGCTCTTTTAGTATTGCAGCAGCAAATAAGCCAACACCTGAATATAGATCGCAAACATGATCATTACTTTTAACGCCAAGTTGTGCAAGGGCTATTTTCACTAATGTTACCGGCGCTGATTTATGACTTTGCCAAAATGCCTCAGGTGAAATTTTGAATGAAATGCCACCAACTTGCTCAACAATTTGAGTTGGCCCACTGATGCTGCGGCCTGATCTCATAACTGAAACTTCACTTGTGCTAGAAACTGCTACTTCAACTCTGGCATCTGATTTCCATCCTCGAACAGCTAAATCACTAACATTCATTCTTTCATCTGCAATTACACACTCAGTAATTTCAACTACCTCATTGCTTCTAGCACCAAAAAATCCAATTTTCCCAGCTGGTGAAACTGCAAAATCCATTCGAGTTCGCCAGTGCAATCCATCACTAGGTTCAACTTCACTTACCTCTAGATTAAAACCGAGTAAAGCTAAATCTATTTTTCCAATTCGCATAAACTGCTCTTTTATAATCTCAGCCTTCAATTTTCGCTGTGTTACTAGATCAATATGTTGGAAGTCGCAACCACCACACTTTCCAACATACTGACAAGGAGGATTAACTCGTGAGGGCGCAGCAGTTAACACTTCAATAACATCTGCATGCGCAATTTTTGAACTAACGGCGGTTATTTTAATTCTAACTAACTCATTAGTTATGCCATGTCGAACAAAAATAACTTGCCCATTATGGCGCGCAACAAAGTGTCCACCATGTGCGATGGGGCCAATAACCAGCTCGATAACCTGCCCAACTTCTAACCGCTCTTGAGCGTTTAATTCCATAGGAGTGAGCCTATGGGTGTAAGTTGTACTTTGTGCATGTCATAATTATGGGTTGTGGCCGAGTCGGATCCACCCTAGCGGTCGATCTTGAAAAAGCCGGTCACACCGTTGCAGTAATTGATCAAAATCGAGAGGCATTCCGTAGGTTAGGTGCTGACTTTAATGGTCGCACTATCGCCGGAGTTGGATTTGACCGAGACACTTTACTTGAGGCCGGTATTGAAAAGGCAGATGCTTTTGCTGCCGTTTCAAATGGTGATAACTCAAATATATTAGCTGCAAGAGTTGCTAGAGAAAATTTTGGCGTAAAAAATGTAGTAGCTCGTATATATGACCCAGGTAGAGCTGAAATTTATCAGCGCCTTGGAATTCCAACTGTAGCAACAGTTCTTTGGACAACTGATCAAATAATGCGTCGCCTAACCCCAGATGGAACTAAATCAGAGTGGCGCGATCCAACTGGCACTGTCGAATTAGTAGAGTTCAGTTTTCATAAAGATTGGTATGGTAAAGCAGTTTCAGTAATTGAAAAAAATACCTCTCCCAGAATCGCTTTTATAACAAGATTAGGTGAAGCTCTCTTGCCTGATGAACATACAGTTTTGCAAGAAGGAGATCTGCTGCATTTATTTGTTTCGGAGAGAATGATCTCCGCAGTAGAAAAGACCTTAGCAATCTCTCCGAGGGTGAAATAAATGAGAGTTGCAATCGCAGGGGCTGGAAATGTTGGTAGAGCTATCGCTCGAGAGTTGTTAGAAAATGGTCATCAAGTATTGCTAATTGATAAAGATCCTAAAGCCTTAAAAATGGACTCAGTCCCAAATGCCGAGTGGCTACTAGCTGATGCTTGTGAAATTACTGCTCTTGATCAAGCAAAATTAGATGGCTGCCAAGTCTTAGTAGCTACAACTGGTGATGACAAAGTAAATCTGGTCGCTTCCCTGCTTGGAAAAACTGAGTATGGCGTGCCAAGAGTTGTTGCTCGCGTGAATCACCCAAAGAATGAGTGGATGTTTGATTCTTCCTGGGGAGTAGATGTTTCCGTATCAACACCTCGAATAATCTCAGCCTTAGTTGAAGAAGCTGTAAGTATTGGTGATGTGGTCAGATTGTTTTCATTCCGTAAGGGTGAAGCGAATTTGGTTGAAATTACTTTGCCAGATACCGCCTCTTGCTGTGGCAAGACTGTTGGTGAGGTTGAACTACCTGAAAATGCTTCACTCGCCGCCATAGTTCGCGATGGTCACGTAATTACACCAAAGGATCATGATGTGTTTACAGCAGGTGATGAACTCTTGTTTGTAGCATCTGCAGTTGCTGAGGAAAAACTAAAGTCCTGCTTTATTTAACTTACTTTTGTAGTTGGTGTCTTTCTTAGTATCTGCCAAGTACCCCATGCGGTGGCAAGAAATAATGGATAACCCATAATCAGCCGAGCAGTTCCAAGAGCATTTACATTGCCACTCTGATAAAGAGGATACTGAATAAGTAGTCTTGCAGTAAACATTGCCACCCAAAGCCAGCCAGCATTTATATAAGCTTTTAGCCGAGCTGGATCTTTACGCCACATTAAATTTTCGCCCAAGATTGGCCCAAGCATCAAACCAAGGATTGGCCACTTTATTAAATTTGTTAATACATATAAAAGTCCATAGCCAGCATTTATATAAAGGCCAGGTAAATAAAAATCAGCAGCGCTACCACTTCGCTTTGAAAATAGCGCACAGATGGCTACTCCAACTAAACCTGAAAATGCATGCTGAATCGTCTCACGTTTTGCTAATCTAAGGATTGTTAAAATAATTGAAAGTGTGACTGCTGAATAAATTGCAGCATTTATGTTTCGTGCAGATACATTAAAAACTACCAGAAAAAGTAAGGCGGGCAATCCTGAATCAATTAATCCGCGCTTGCCACCGAGTGCTGAAACAACCTTATCTTTATCCTCGTTATTTCCCTGATAACTCATGAACCAGTTGATCCAAACCCGCCGCTTGATCTATCTGAGCCAGGTAAATCACTAACTTCAACAAAATCTGCTCGCTCAACTTTTTGAATAACTAATTGCGCGATTCGATTACCCTTTTTAAATGAGACAGGTTGTGTTAAATCATGATTAATTAAAATAACCTGTAATTCACCGCGGTATCCAGCATCAATGGTGCCTGGTGTATTAACCATAGAAATTCCATGCTTTATTGCAAGTCCAGATCTTGGGTGTACTAAGGCAACATAGCCATTTGGTAGTGCAATACTTATGCCAGTTGGAACTAACATCCGCTCCCCTGGATTAATTGTGAAATCAATTCGAGTGGCCAGATCTGCTCCAGCATCGCCCACCTTTGCATATGAAGGCAGTGGCACAGATGGATCTAAGCGCTTAATTAAGATTTTAGTCATGGGTTTATATCAAAATCTGGGTCAACAAATGCCATTAACTCTGGATGCTGCGTTAGATGATCTTTATATTGCTCAGTAAGATTCTTAATAAAGTGCTCCATTGGTACTGAAATAAATAATGCGGCTGCTTTTACGGCTATTGCACCGGTAGGTGAATCTAACCTTCCTTCTGCTTGAGTATAGATCTTTCGACCTGCTTGTCCAGTAATTCTGGCATCAATATAAAGTGTTCGACCCATTGGTACGGGTAATAAGAAATCTGTTTCTAACCTGCCAGTTACTGCAGGAGTTCTAATTAACCACATCAATTTTCCTAATGCTTCATCAAAAGCTAGCGATAACAATCCACCATGAGCAAGACCAGGAGCACCTTGATGATTTTCAGTTACCGTAAAATTCCCAGTTAAATCTAAATTTTCACCAGCAATAGCTTTAAAATGCAAACCTGTTATATGTAATTCACCACAACCAAAGCAATGACCGAAGTGAGATGGTATTTGGGATTTAGCAGCCGGCGCCTTTAGGTGCCGCTTTGGCATCACCGCATCGGGTGGGGCAACGGTACTGGCAACTCTAGTCATTGGCAGAGCGTATCCTTTATCTCATGGCAAGATCTAATTCTAAATCTGAGTTCGCTGAGCGAATTAATTGGCCAATCTGGCTTTGGCTATTTATCGCCATGATGCTTGCCTCACTTTACCTGACAATCTGGGCACCTTTTAATAGTATGACTGCAGTAATTATTTGCCTATTAGCCACCTTTGCCATTATCTATAGCAGCCAAAAAACACGATTAGATATTGTGGTAATTAATAATTGGCTTTATGTTGGGAACGCTAAAATTGAAAGTAAATATATTAAAAAGGCTACCGCACTAGATAAAAATACTTACCTTGAGTT
>JAQCGQ010000011.1 GCA_027730465.1 Actinomycetota bacterium
GAAACCGCGGTGACAAACCAATTACTGATTTACCAGTGGTTGCGAACCAATCAGTCCGCGGTCCACGCAACCAACCCCGACGCAATCGTCGTCGTTAATATTTTGTAATTAATAAGAAGCCATAGCGCTATGACAACACAAGAATTGTTAAAGCTGCTATCTGACGGATTAGCTCAATCTCACCCAGGATTTTCAAATAGTGATTTAGAAAAAGCCTTTATAGCCGCTGAGAAAGCACATAAGGGGCAAATAAGAAAATCTGGTGAGGCATACATAACCCATCCGGTTGCTGTTGCCCAAATATTAATTGATCTAGGAATGGATCTACCAACTGTGATGGCTGCTCTTTTGCACGATACTGTTGAGGATACAATCTATTCTATTGAACAAATTAAAAGTGAGTTTGGTGAAGAAGTTACATCCCTAGTTGATGGGGTAACTAAATTAGATAAATTAACTTATGGCCCAACTGCTGAAGCGGAAACACTTCGTAAAATGGTTGTGGCGATGTCTAGAGATATTAGAGTCTTAGTTATCAAATTAGCTGATCGTCTTCATAATGCAAGAACATGGGAGTTTATCGCCACTGATATCGCTGCGCGCAAGGCTAGGGAAACGATAGATATATACGCGCCCCTTGCACATCGCCTAGGCATGAATGCAATTAAATGGGAGCTAGAGGATCTTTCATTTAAAGTCTTAGAACCAAAAAAGTTTGAAGAAATTGAACGCTTAGTTGGAGAACGGTCACCAGCTCGTGATCAATTAACGCAAGAAGTGATTACGGCAATTGATCAAGACTTAAAATTGGAAGGTATAACCGCGCAGGTAAGTGGGCGGCAAAAGCATTTTTATAGCGTTTATCAAAAGATGGTAGTTCGCGGTCGTGAATTTAATGATATATATGACTTGGTTGGAATTCGAATATTAGTTGATTCAGTGCGCGATTGTTATGGTGTTTTAGGGTCGATACACGCAAGGTGGAGTCCAGTACCGGGGCGGTTTAAAGATTACATTGCGATGCCAAAATTTAATCTTTATCAATCATTACACACCACAGTTATTGGCCCAAATGGTAAGGCTGTTGAAATTCAAATTCGAACATCTGATATGCACACTAGAGCTGAGTTTGGAATTGCCGCACACTGGAAATATAAATCAAAAAACACAGATCCTGGCAAAAGTCCTGAAGTGCTATGGCTTCGTCAGCTACATGAGTGGCAGCAAGAAAGTGGTGACGTCAGTGATTTCTTAGACACATTGCGATATGACCTGCGAACACCTGAAGTATTTGTCTTTACTCCTAAAGGAAGTGTGATTGCATTGCCATCTGGTGCAACCCCAGTTGATTTTGCCTACGCAGTTCATACCGAAGTAGGTAATAAATGCGTTGGAGCCAAAGTAAATGGGAAATTAGTTCCGCTTGAATCCCACTTAATTAATGGTGATGTTGTAGATGTTCTTACAAATAAAAATGTGAATGCTGCCCCTAGCCATGATTGGCTTAACTTCGTCACCTCCTCTCGTGCACGTTCGAAGATAAAGGCTTGGTTTTCAAAAGAGCGTAAAGAGGAAGCGATTGAGGCTGGGCAAGAATCAATATCTAGACAAATGAGAAAAGCTGGATTACCACTACAGAAAATTTTAGGTGGTCATGCACTTCTTGAATTAGCTCATGAGCTTCGATATGAAGATATCGAGAGCATGTATGAATCAGTCGGTAACGGCCATATTTCAGCACACTCAGTAATTGAGAAATTAATGGTCTTACTTGGTACAACTGATGCCCATCCAGAAAATGATCTAACTCCATTAATTAATCCAATAAAGCGTGAGCGAAAGAGCGTTACAGGAATTGATGTTGAAGGCGCTGGGGATGTATTAGTAAAACTTGCGAGATGCTGTGCGCCTGTACCAGGTGATCAAATTACGGGATTTATTACGCGTGGTAGTGGTGTTTCAGTTCATCGAGCAGATTGTATAAACATTGTTGATCTAAGAATTCACCAAGGTGGTCGAATGGTGGGGGTCAAGTGGAATATGTCTGCTAAGAGCACATTTTTGGTAAACATCCAGGTTCAAGCACTTGATCGAGCTCGACTGCTTTCAGATGTGACTAAAGCATTATCTGATCAGCACGTTAATATTTTAAGTGCTTCCGTTGTGACAAATAAAGATCAGACAGCTATTTGTAGATTCTCATTTGAAATGGCAGATGCTTCACATCTAGATGCAGTACTAATTGCAGTTCGAGCAATTGAAGGTGTTTATGATGTAGATAGGGTATTTAATAATTAACTGGTGTACTCAGTTAAACCTTTTTTGGCTTGTTCTAACCAATCTCTACGTGCTGCTGCAGCCTCACGCGCCAACATAGCTTTTGTACTTTGCCCAGCAGCCTCTGCCTTTGCTGCTTGTTTTTCATAGTTCTCAATCGCTTCAGTCAAGCCCCGAACTACTTTATTAGCTTGCGCCTTAGCAGTTGGGTCACTCTTGCGGGCAAAGTTTCGCTCGATCTCAGAAATCTCTTCTTCGACTTTCTTAATTCGCTTTTCAAAACTATCGCGCTTCTTACGATCTGTCATACCGATTTTCTGCCATTTACCCATTAAGTCGTAGAACTTCTTTTTTGCAGATTTGAAATCAGTAACCGGAAGTAATGCCTCGAACTCAACAATTAATGCTTCACGCTTGATCAAATTTTCTGCCATTGATCCTTTACGTTTTGCCATATCAGCGTTCTTGGCTTTAAAAAAAGTATCTTGAGACGCTTTAAATCTATTCCAGAGTGCATCATCGGTAGATTTTTTACCCCTACCAGAGGCTTTCCATTGATCCATTAATACTTTAAACCGCTTTGCTGTATTTAACCAATCCTTCGAGTTAGCCAAATTCTCAGCTTCTTTCACAATTACTTCCTTAGTTGATGCCACTAACTTTTGCTCTGAAGTAAGGTTTGCGAAGTGAGTGCGTCGTCTTTTATCAAATTTATTTCGAGACGATGAGAATCTCTTCCAAAGCGCTGCATCATTTTTTTTATCTAGGCGAGGTGCTTTCTTCCAGTCATCAAGGAGAATCTTCAATCTTGCAGTAGTCACTTTCCAGGCAACAGAATCAACGAGTGTTTCAGCTTCTGCCACAATCTTTTCTTTAATAGCAGCAGCTTCAGCCTTACGTGCTTGCTTTTCTGCCTGTTGTGCTTCCTTGCGTGCTAGATAGGCACCTTCATGCTCAGTTATTAGTGAAGGAATTTTTTCCAGAGATTGCGCGAGATTTACTAGATCGCCAACGCCATTTAGTTCGGAAATTTGTGTTCGCAATTTATTTACGGCTTTATGAGCATCACTCGGTACCATCGCACCAGATCTAATGCGTGCGGCTAGGAGTGCAACTTCGGAGGCAGCCATCTCAAATTTTTTTACAAAGTATGCAAGTGCTTCTTCACTGCTCTTACCTGGGTATGAACCAACGGCTCGATCACCAGTGGGTGTAATTACGTAAACAGTGCCATCTTCGCCAACTCGGCCAAATTTTGCAGGATCACCTATAAGTGCTGCAGCCGCCCCAGTATTAGAAAGGGTTGGTGTTGATACATTCTCCATGTCATACCTTTCATTGCGCAGTCTCTGTTGTTAACAGATCCCGTTATGGGTGGCGTAGTAATCATTCGCTTTATGGGCTTTGATTACTGGGTTTAGTGCTGACTAAAAGATAACCTAAGTACCTAAATTAGGGAAATCTGGACGCAAAAAACGGTGGTAGGTGGGGGTGATTTTTGCTTATAGATCGCTTAGTTGCTGCCTACTTTGAAACTAATTGTTGGATCCTGGCTACGGGCGCAGGACAGGAAGCAATAATTGTTGATCCTGGCATTGGTAAGCCAAATTTAGTAAAAAACATTGTCGAGAAAATCAAAGAACATAATTTAAAGCCGGTAGCGGTGTTAATTACTCATGGACATCTTGATCATTTCTTTTCAGTCCTACCGTTGACAAAAGAGATACCAATGCGAACATACATAACTGGATCAGATAGATTTTTGTTAACAGATCCGATGGGAGCACTAGATCGTGGGGGAGTTAGTCAGCAACTGATTTCAGCATTTGGCGCAAATTTTAAAGAGCCAGATGATGTTATCGAATTGGAAGACTTTTCACATTTTGAATTAGCTGGACTAAATATTGGACCAATATTTGCACCTGGACATACAAAAGGATCAGTGGTTTTTACAGTTAGTAATGAGCAACTTATTTCTGGAGATGTTTTATTCGCTGGTGGTATTGGTAGGACTGATTTACCAACTGGATCAGCCACAGATATGCGCAAAACCTTACAGGAACGCATTTTGACACTACCAGATGGCTTAAATGTCCTACCTGGACACGGTGGGCAAACTACAATCGCCATTGAGCGTGTGAGAAATCCTTACTTGCAGAGTGATTTTCTAGATCAGATCGGGCGGTAGATGTGAGTAAGTTTCAAGCGCCCAAAGGAGTCAGTGAGTACTTTCCGCCGAACTCGACATCATTTGAATATGTGAGAGATCAATTACTTAGAACCGCAAAAATAGCAGGCTATGAATTAATTGAATTACCAGTTTTTGAAGATACTGAGGTGTTCACTCGCGGTGTTGGTGAATCAACTGATGTTGTTAGTAAGGAAATGTATACCTTTGAAGATCGAGGTGGCCGTTCAATCACACTTCGACCTGAGGGAACTGCTGGTGTGATGCGCGCGGTTATCGAACATAATTTAGACAGAGGACAACTGCCAGTAAAACTTTTTTATACAGGACCATTTTTTCGAGCCGAACGGCCCCAAGCCGGGCGCTATCGCCAGTTTTATCAGGTGGGAATTGAGGCGATTGGTTATAACGATCCAACAATTGATGTCGAAGTAATTGCAGTAGCAGACTCAGCCTTTAAAGCATTAGGACTAAAACAGTATAAATTAAATATTACCTCCTTAGGGGATTCAAAAAGTAGAGACTCACACCGAACGGATTTGGTTAAGTTTATTTCAAATTTGAAACTAGACGATGCAACAATTGAGCGAACAAAAATTAATCCTTTAAGACTATTTGATGACAAGCGTGATGAGATTAAATCTGCAATGGCTAAGGCACCATTACTACTAGATTATTTAAGCTCTGAAAGTGCTGAACACTTCGAAGAAGTAAAGCGATTGCTCTCTGAAATAAATATTGATTATGTAATAAATCCAAGGATGGTTAGAGGTTTGGATTATTACACCGGAACAACCTTTGAATTTGATCACCAATTACTTGGCGCTCAATCTGGAATCGGTGGCGGCGGTCGGTATGACGGATTAATGAGTTCGCTAGGGGGGTCTGATGTAAGTGGAATTGGATTCGGATTAGGTGTTGATCGAATCTTAATGGCATGCCAAGCAGAAAATTGTTTACCACCATCGATTAACCAATTAGATTTGTTTATTGTGCCAATTACTGAAAAAGGAAAATCTGTAGGATTTAAAACGCTTTCAGAGTTACGAATTGCTGGTATTAGCTGCGATATGGCTTACGGAGATCGAGGCTTAAAGGGCGGTATGAAAGCTGCAGATAAAAGCCATGCAAGTTACGCCTTAGTTTTAGGTGATGATGAAGTTATAAGCGGCAAATGTGAATTAAAATTGATGAGTAGTGGAGAAGCAATATCTAGTAACCTTACTGTTTCAGAAATAATTAACAGATTAGGAATGAAAAAGTAATGCTTCGCACTCACGATGCCGGATCCCTTAATGCAAAATCAGTTGCTACCAAGGTTGTACTTGCAGGATGGGTAGCTAGACGGCGAGATCATGGTGGAGTTGCCTTTATTGACCTACGTGATTCAACAGGTGCTGTGCAGGTTGTAATAAATGATGAAAAAATTGCTGGTGAGTTAAGAGCAGAGTGGTGCGTATTAATTACTGGAACGGTGAAACTTCGCCCTTCTGGTAATGAAAATAAAGAAATTCCAACTGGTGAAATCGAAGTTGTATGTGAAAAACTTGAGGTATTAAGTGAGGCAGCAGCATTACCTTTCCCTGTGGATAGTGGAGATATCGGTAATATTTCAGAGGAAGTCCGACTTAAGTATCGCTACTTAGATTTACGAAGAGAAGGCCCGGCAAAAAATCTTAGATTGCGTTCTAAAGTAACAACTGCAATTCGTGAGGTAATGTCAGAGGCTAATTTTCTTGAGATTGAGACACCCTACTTAACTCGTTCAACCCCCGAAGGTGCTAGAGACTTTTTAGTTCCAGTAAGACTTCAACCTGGGTCTTGGTATGCCCTTCCGCAGTCACCTCAATTATTTAAACAATTACTAATGGTTGCTGGAATGGAAAGATATTATCAAATAGCTAGATGCTTTAGAGATGAAGATTTTAGAGCTGACAGGCAGCCTGAGTTTACTCAGCTAGATATTGAGATCTCATTTGCAGATCAATCTGATGTAATTACAATTGCAGAGAAAGTGCTGGCTCAAGTTTTTGCAAAGGTTGTTAATTACAAAATTCCTTTACCGATACCTCATATGACTTATCATGATGCGATGAAAGATTACGGTTCTGATAAACCAGATCTTAGATTTGAGAATAAATTAATTGATGTCACAGAGTTTTTCAAAGATACATCTTTTAGGGTATTTCAAGCAGAGTACGTTGGCGCTGTTGTAATGCCTGGTGGGGCTAGTTCCGCTAGAAGAGATCTCGATGCTTGGCAGGATTGGGCTAAGGCCCGAGGTGCTAAAGGTTTGGCCTACATTCTCGTGCAAGCAGATGGCACTCTTGCTGGACCCGTAGCGAAGAATCTTTCTGAGAAAGAAAGTGCTGCAATTGCTACAAAAGTGGGGGCAAAAAATGGAGATGCAATTTTCTTTGCCGCGGGCACAAAAGTCTCATCTCAGAATTTACTAGGAGCGGTAAGGCTTGAAATTGCATCTCGCTGTAATTTAATTGATGCTTCGGCTTGGAAATTTGTCTGGATAGTTGACGCACCAATGTTTGAGTTAATTGACTCTGAAAATTCAACATCTGGTTGGATGGCCGTACATCATCCATTCACTGGACCAAAACCAGAGTTTGCCGATAACTTTGATAAGCAACCCGGTGATGCTTTGGCATATGCATATGACATAGTTTTAAATGGAAATGAAATTGGTGGGGGCTCAATTCGTATTCACCAACGAGATGTTCAACAACGGGTATTCAAAACAATTGGCTTATCTCAATCTGAGGCCGAAAGTAAATTTGGATTTTTACTTGAAGCGTTTAATTACGGCCCACCACCCCATGGTGGTATTGCCCTTGGGCTAGATCGACTTGCCGCATTACTTGCTGGTGCTCAATCGATTCGTGAAGTTATTGCTTTTCCTAAGACTGCAAGTGGTGGCGATCCATTAACTGGTGCACCAACACCTATTACGCCAGCACAACGCAAAGAGACTGGGGTTGATACTCCAGCCGCTGCCAAGTAGTTAACGGCTTTTCAGGTATCCTTCCCAATATGGGTCCAGGTGGAATAGCAACAATAATCGCAGCGTCTTCACTAGCAGTGATTGCTATAGCTATCGCGTATACCGTTATCAGGCTTTCACGAACTATTGATGAAATTACAAAAACTATTGCGATGATTAATAGTCCAATAAAGAGCATTAGCAATGCAGGAAAGTCAATAGAAACTCTGATTAAGAAATTTACAAATGCCACAGGATCTTTTTTTGATGAGAACCCAATAGCCATGAAGGCAGCAACAGCTGTAGTTTCAGCAGCGAAACTAAAGAAAAAGGGTAAGAAAAAAAGCAAAGCGAAACAGTAGTGATGGATTCAGTAGACATCCGCTCTCGATGGCTCAATTTTTTTGAATCAAAGAACTCGTTAAAACTTTCTCATACAGTGGTTCCATCTGCATCACTTATTGCAAGTGATCCAAATCTTTTATTAGTAAATGCCGGAATGGTGCCGTTTAAACCCTTCTTTCTAGGTGAGGTAAAGGCACCGTATAAGCGAGCAACCTCGGTCCAAAAATGTGTAAGAACTTTAGATATTGATGAAGTTGGTAAAACTACGAGGCATGCATCATTTTTTCAAATGTGTGGAAACTTTTCATTCGGTGATTACTTCAAAGAGGGTGCTATTGCACTTGCTTGGGAGTTACTAACTAAATCTATCTCAGATGGTGGGTATGGATTTAGTGAGGATAAGTTATGGATAACTGTTTACGAAGATGATGACGAGGCTGCAAATATCTGGCAAAAACAAATTGATGTTCCAAAAAATCGAATTCAACGTAGAGGAATGGCGGATAATTTTTGGTCGATGGGAGTACCAGGTCCTTGTGGGCCTTGTTCTGAAATTTATTTTGATCGGGGAAGCACTTATGGCAAAGAGGGTGGACCAATTGCTGATGAAGATAGGTATCTTGAAATTTGGAACCTAGTTTTTATGCAAAATATTAGGGGCGAAGGTGGCGACAAAAATTCATTTCCAATTATTGGCGAGTTACCTGCGAAAAATATTGATACAGGTTTAGGTCTTGAGCGTACTGCAGCACTTTTACAGGGTGTTGAAAATATCTATGAAATTGATACAACAAAAATGGTTTTAGATAAAGCATCTGCCTTAACAAAAGTTAAGTATGGAAAAAATGAAAATTCAGATGTAGCACTTCGTGTAGTAGCAGATCACGCACGAACAGCGATGATGCTAATTGGTGATGGCGTAACTCCTGGTAATGAAGGTCGTGGCTACGTTTTACGACGAATGATGCGAAGAACAATTAGAAATATGCGTTTGCTAGGTTCACAAGATTTAGTTATTGGTGAGTTGATTAAAAGCTCAATTAAAGCGATGGGGCCACAGTATCCGGAGTTAATTAGTGGATCTGCAAGAATTTTGGCAATTGCGCAGGCCGAGGAAGAAACTTTTGCTCAGACTTTAAAAAGTGGAACTAGTATTTTTGATTTAGCTGCAACTCAATTAAAGAGCGAAAAAGGTAAATCATTATCAGCAGACACGGTTTTTAAACTTCATGACACATATGGATTTCCATTTGATTTAACACTTGAGATGGCACGTGAGCAAGGTCTGGGAGTTGATGAGGTGGGGTTCCGCAAGTTAATGAATGAGCAACGAGATCGAGCCAAGGCAGATGCTAAAGCTAAGAAGAGTGGACACACAGATTTAACGGAATACAGAGCCATAGTAGACAAATCAGGTACCTCAAAGTTTATTGGATATGAAAATATTTCAGCAGAGGCGACTATTACCGGTGTATTAGTTGATGGGAAAAGTGTTACAGAAGCAAATATTGGCTCCGATATTGAAATTACTTTAGATCGCACGCCATTTTATGCTGAAGGTGGTGGCCAATTAGCTGATGGTGGAAAAATTCAACTTTCCAATGGAGCAGTAATTCAAATTGAAGATGTTCAGTCACCTCTGCCTGGACTGATTGTTCATAGAGGAAATGTAGTTAGTGGTGTCGTAAAGACTGGCGCTGCAGTTGTTGCTGATATTGATTTAGAAAGAAGATTAGCTATTTCTAGAGCACATACAGCAACGCATATGGTGCACAAGGCTTTTAGGGAGGCATTGGGTGAGACAGCAACTCAAGCTGGATCTGAAAATGCTCCTGGTCGATTCAGGTTTGATTTTCCTTCAACTAGCGCAGTTCCAGTATCAGTACTCAATGATGTTGAAAGCAGGGTCAATGAATTATTAATTGCTGATTTACAAGTACACGCACAAGTAATGTCACAAAATGCTGCAAAAGCTATGGGAGCAATAGCACTATTTGGTGAAAAGTATGGTGATCAGGTGCGAGTTGTTAGCGTTGGTGACTGGGCCAAGGAGTTATGCGGTGGAACACATGTGGCTCGCTCAGGCCAACTCGGGTTAGTAAAGCTTTTATCTGAGTCATCAATTGGTGCTGGCGTGCGAAGAGTTGAAGCGCTGGTCGGGCACGATGCTTATCAATATCTTGCTCGGGAGCATGTATTACTAAATTCTTTAACTGAAATAATTAAAGGTGCACGGGCAGATGAATTGCCTCAGCGAATCTCTGAATTAGTAGAAAAAATGAAATCGATGGAGAAAGAGTTATCTGCTGTGAGAAGTGCAAAGGCGTTAGCAGCCACCTCACAAATAGCTAATAAAGCAAAGAAAATTCGAGATATAAATTTAATTGTTGAGCAATTAGAAAGTGAAATAGCAGTTGATGACATGAGATTAATAGCAATTAATTTGCGAGAAAAAGTTAAGTCTGGTGTAGTAGTGCTATCTACCATCAGTGGTGGCAAGCCCTTGCTTGTTGCTGCAGTCTCACCTGAAGCAATCAAATCGGGAATTAAGGCAGGTGATTTAATAAAAATTGGTTCTACAACTCTTGGTGGTGGTGGTGGTGGTAAAGACGACTTCGCACAAGGCGGGGGAATAGATGCTTCAGCTATTACAAAGGCGCTTAAGGAAATTACTTTACTAATTGAGGGGAAAGTCAATTAAAGATCGGGCCGATAATGAGTAAGCCAGTAGAAATTGGTCGAAGGGTTGGCTTTGATTTCGGAGATAAGCGAATCGGTGTCGCAACTTCTGATCGTGAATCTATTTTAGTTTCACCGCATGCAACTATCTTAAACAATGAAAAATTGGTAGATAAATTATTGGAGATAATAAATGAAGTTAAACCGATTTATGTTGTAGTCGGTGATCCAAAACATTTATCTGGAGATGCAAGCGTGAAATCTTTAGACGTTGCTGAATTCGCAATCTTATTAAAAAGCATTTTTAAGGGGCCGATTTATTTTGTAGACGAGCGGCTTACTACCATTAATTCTTATGCACAAATGCGCCAAATCGGAAAATCTGAAAGAGAAAGTAGGCATATTATTGATCAAATCTCCGCTATAAATATATTAGAAAGTGCATTACTAAATGAGAGATCTGGAGCAGCGATAGGTAGGCTCCTGTGAGACGTTTAATTGGTATGTTACTTGGATGTTTGGCATTTTCATTATCAGCAATATTGATTCATAACGCATTCCTGCTTAATGACTATCGGGCTACTGCGTCAGACCAAAAAATTAAAATCCTAATTAAACCTGGTGATAGTGGTACTAAAATAGCTCAAAAACTTTATGAATCTGGTGTAATAAAAGCTAGTAAAGTTTTTAATAAAATTGCGATAAATGATAAACGCTCGAGATCAATCTCTCCTGGGATTCATGAGATAGATTTAAAAATTTCAGCTCGCGCAGCCTTTGAACAACTTCTTGATAATAAGCGTAACCGAGGTTTATTTGGGTTTAAAGAGGGTTTACGAAAGAGTGAAATATTGGATTTATTATTAAAATCTAATTTAGTGAAAGGCAGTTTATCAAAAAGCATAAAACCTCATGCAAGGTTTGGCACTAGTAACCTAGAGGGATTTTTATTTCCAGCACAATATACATTTGTTCCTGGTTTAAGTGCTGATGATGCAATTCAACAAATGATTAACCGCTTTGATTTAGCAGCTAAAGCCAGCAAGATTGATCAGGGTTATAGTGGCTTCACCCCACATGAGCTATTAATAATAGCTTCCATGTTACAAGCAGAAGGGGATGAACAAGATTTTTCTAAAATTGCCCGTGTTATTTACAACAGGTTAAAGATAGGTATGCCTTTGCAGATAAATGCAACAATAGATTATGCGATGAATTTGAGAGGAAAAATTCGCCTGCCATATAAATCACTAGAAATAAAATCTCCGTATAACACATACCGATATCGTGGATTACCGCCAGGCCCAATTGGAAATCCTGGGCAGGCTGCGTTAGAGGCTGCAGTAAATCCTGCGGACGGGCAGTGGCTCTACTATGTGACTGTGAAACCTAGCGACACTAGATTTACTAAATCTTTTGATGAATTTTTAGTTTGGGTTAGTGAGTTTAAAAAAAACGAAGAGGCAGGTTTATTTAATGATTAAGTTGGCAGTGGCTGGTTTCCCAATTAGTCATTCTTTGTCACCTTTATTACATTCCACCGCTTACAAGATCCTTGGAGTTGAAGCAGATTTCTCAAGCGCTGAAATTATTGAAGATAAGTTTGGTGATTACTATTTTGAAGCAAAAAAGTCTGGATATAGAGGCCTTGCGTTAACTATGCCATTGAAGGAAATTTCAATTGGGTTTGTGGATAGAGTAGATCCGATAGCTAAACAAATTTCCTCTGTAAATACAATTATCTTTGAATCAACTGGAA
>JAQCGQ010000012.1 GCA_027730465.1 Actinomycetota bacterium
CTTGTACCAGTACTAGTTCTAGCAATTCCAGTAATTGATATTGTGCAGGTAGTAATAACCAGATTAGTTCGCAGAAAATCGCCGTTTCAAGGAGGGCGAGATCACCTTTCCCACCTACTATTAAATAAGGGACTCAATGAGGCTAAAGTATTATCAATACTAACGCTCTGTTCAATGCTTTTTGCGCTCTGTGGCATATTTTTAGCAACTAGGATTTAAGTGAAATCTAAAATATTAATTACTGGTGGCGCCGGTTATATTGGATCAATTCTTACCGCATATCTTTTAGATCATAATTATGACGTGGTAGTGCTTGATGATCTATCAACTGGAAATGAGCAGGCAGTAGATAGTAGGGCTAGATTTATGAAAGCTAGTGTTTTAGATAAAGCTTCATTACTTACAGCCCTATCTGGAATCACCACCGTGATCGCATGTGCTGCTAAATCTTTAGTGCAGGAGTCATTACTTGAGCCAGAGCTTTATCACCGTGAGAACACCGAAGGAATGCAGGTAGTACTTGCTGCTATGGAATCTGCGCAAGTAAATCAGATAATTTTCTCATCAACTGCAGCTGTCTATGGTGATTCTAAAATACAGCCAATTCGGGAAGGTGCGCCGACTAATCCAGTTAACCCATATGGACAAAGTAAGCTTGCGGCTGAGGAATGTATCTCTGATTTTTGTAGTAGAGGCTTTGCTGGTATTACGTTTAGATACTTTAATGTTGCAGGAAGTTATAAGAATAGTAAGGGTGATTTACTAGTTGAAAATCACAAAGATGAGACGCATTTGATACCAAGAATAATGAAGAATATTTTACAAAATAAATTAGACAGCAATATTGAGATATATGGAGATAAGTGGCCAACAAAGGATGGCAGTTGTGTTCGAGATTATTTACATGTGCTTGATCTAGCCCATGCCCACCTACTTGCATTAGATAGTTTTAAACGGGGTGAGAATCAAGTGATTAATCTGGGCTCAGGGGCTGGCTACTCAGTACTTGAGGTGGTAGATGAAATCCAAAAGGTGGTAGGACACTCTTTAAATAAGGTATTTGCTCCAGCTAGGGCAGGTGATCCAGCTTCACTACTTTCATCAATAGATAAGGCTAAGCAGTTCTTAGGTTGGCAGCCGGTGGCATCTTTAAATGAGATTATTACATCTAGTTGGCAAGGAGTTAAACAACTTGGGTAATCTATCCAAGTGAGGATTGCAATTATCGGCCAAGGATACGTTGGCTACGCGCTATCTCTTGCTGCTACCAAAGCAGGACACTCCGTAATTGGTTTAGATGTAAATCCAAAACTTATTTCTGAGATAAAGGCAAAAGGTGAGCTAAAGAATTACCTACCAACAAATAATGAAGCAGATATTAAAGATCAAGATGCTTACATAATCGCAGTTCCTACCCCACTGGATGAAAAAAATCTGCCAGATTTATCCTCTTTAATAACTGCTGCTCAACTCATTGCCAGATCTGCTTCAAAGGGCGCCTTGGTGATAAATGAATCTACCTCATATCCAGGTACGTTGCGTGAGATAGTAATTACTGAGATAGAAAAAAGTAATAAAGCAAAGTTTTTATATGCAGCAGCCCCTGAGCGAATTGATCCAGCAAATACGAAATGGAGTATTAAAAATACACCAAGAGTTGTTGCCGGTATTGATGATCAATCAAGTAAGGCAGCTTATGAGTTTTATAAGTCAATTTGTGATGAGGTAATAGTGGTTTCTTCCCCTGAGGTAGCAGAGGCTGCAAAGTTATTTGAAAATACCTTTAGGCAGGTAAATATTGCTCTAGTAAATGAGTTAGCTCAGGTTACAGAAAAACTTGGGATCTCTGCCAATGAGGTAATAAAGGCTGCTGCCACTAAGCCATTTGGCTTTATGAAATTTAATCCAAGCCTTGGTGTTGGGGGGCACTGCATACCGATTGATCCAATATATCTAGCCCAAAAGGCTGAAAGTGTTGGTGCTTCAGCACAATTTATTAGGCAAGCAAATCTAGTAAATCAACAGATGCCTCTTTATGTGTTAAAAAGATTGGAAGGCTTATTAAATGGCAATATGTCTAGTAAAAAGATTTGTATTGTCGGTATTTCCTATAAGGCAGATGTAGAAGATATGCGTCAAAGCCCCTCGATTGTTTTATGGCAGGAGCTTGAGAAGAAGGGCGCATTAGTATCTTTTCATGATGAGGTTGTGAAAGAGTTTGAGGGCAAGAAAAGTATGACTCTTAGCCTAAATTCCTTTGATTTAGCGGTTGTTGCAGTGACTCACAGTAATTTAGAGGTGGATAAGGTGATTAATTCAGCGCCAATTATCTTTGATTGCACCGGAACTATAAAAGGTGCCTACCAGCTTTAGTAATTACTTTAACTTTAAGTAAAGCTTTTTATGGGCAGAGATTAAGTTTTTTTCAGAAAAGTTCTTTATTGCATGAGATCTACCAGCTTTACCAAATTTAGACCGTAGAGTTTTACTCTGAGCCAATTTTTTTATGGCAGTAATCAAATCCTCATTTGATTTACTGCAAATGAACCCACTCTTATTGTGAAGAATTACTTCAGGGACAGATCCAACATTTGTGGCAACAACTGGAATGCCAGCCAGCTGTGCTTCTATTAAGGCAATTGGCATACCCTCATTTTCACTTGTTGATAAGAAAATATCTGCAATAGGCAATATTGATTTGGCATCTTGCCACCCTAAAACCTTTAGGTTTTTTGGTGCTTGTTGTTTTACTCTTTCAAGTAAATCGCCCCCACCTGCCATATAAAAATCTATTTCAGGTAATTTCTTTGCAATTTCGATTACTCTTTGTGGGTTTTTTACCCCAGTAACGCGTGCTAGCCAAAGCACTCTAATTCTGTTTTTATTTTTAACGGTATATTTTATCAAAGCGCTCGTTTTATTATGTAATTTTAATAGCGCAACAGCTGGTGGGATCGAAATAGTTTTATGTTTGCCACAAATTCCCTTTTTATCTAGATCATTTTTTACATTTTCACCAACTGTAATTAATTGATCACTTCGTCTGGACAATTTTTTTTCAATCACCTTAATAATCAAGGCTTTAAATCCTCTAAACTCTGGATCATCAAATAAGTGGCCATGGAAGGTGTGAACAAACAATATCTTTTTTCCTAAGCCCTCTTCAATTCTATTTTTTTGTGCTCTTACTAAAAGTCCTGCTTTAAATGTGTGAGTATGAATTACATCTGGTTGAGCTTTTAAAATAAACTTTCGCAGCTGCTTAGCAGCTTTAAAATCACCTGGAGGTGAGATTTTTCTGCCTAAGTTTTCTATTTTTGCCAGTTTTAAAGACTCAACCCCAGGATCTTCCACCTCTTCACCCTGGACATATCCAGTTACTACTATTGACTTAAAACCTGAGTTATTTAATCCCTTATTTAAGGATATTAAATATTTAGAAGTTCCGCCAAAATTTAGCCTGGCAATTAAATGTATGACTATCAATCTAGAGTCCGGCAGACTTGTAAGCGGTGATTACCTCCGCAGGATTACCATGCATTAAAACTCTACCCTTCTCAAGCCAAATTACTTCATCAGCCATTTCAACCACCATATCTAAGTTGTGCGATACTATGATGACAGTGCACTCAGATTCAATCATTTCTGTCATTCTCGCCCTAGATTTAATTGCAAAATCCTCATCGCCAACACTTAAAACTTCATCAATTAGTAGTATGTCTGGCATCTGATCGGTCGCGACTGCAAATGCAAGTCTGGCAACCATTCCTGTTGAGTAGGTTCTAAGCTGATAATCAAGTTTATCTTTTAGTCCTGCCCATTCAGCAATCATTTCGACCCGCATCCTTACATCTTTAAGATCACGTCCAAGTAAAGATGCATAGAATAAAATATTTTCTTTGCCGGTTAATTCTGTATTAAACCCTGCGCCAAGTTCGATCATCGGAGCAATTTGACCATTTATCGAGAGTTCACCATTCGATGGGGACATAACCCGCGCAAGGATTTTCAATAAAGTTGACTTACCAGCACCATTTCTGCCAATTATTGCAAGCACTTGCCCTTTTTTGACTTCAAAATTAATACTATCCAACGCTAAATAATTTTCGATAGAAATTTTTCCCTTTAGAAAATCTTTAAATAAAACTTTTAATGAATTATGTTTTTTGTTAAGAACACGGTAAAAAAAAGAAATATTTTTTAAACTAATAATTACCATTAGAGCATTGCAATCGTCTTAGACCAGCGCTTCTTAAAAAAGAAGTTTCCTAAAATAAAAGAAGTGAAGCTTATGATTATGATATAGCAAAAATCCGCAAAGGTTACTGCAGCATTATCAGAAAAACTCCATCGGAAAATATCAAGAAAACTCGTAAGCGGATTTAAGTTCACTAAAAATTTTACAGGTTTTGATAAAATATCAACCGGATAAAAAATTGGCGTTAACGCAGCTAGCATAAGTAACAATGCATTTACAACATTGACAGTATCTTCAAACCTAATAAATATAATTGATAGAAATAGGCCTATACCTGATACAAATAATGCAAGTAGTAACCCGGTAAGAAAAACTATTGGAAAGGTCCACTCAATATTTTGACCAGAGATATAAACAACAATTGCGAGTGGTATGAGGCCAATAATAAAATTTATGAACGCTGCAAGAGCTGCCGCAAAAGCAAAAATTCGGGGAGGGACCGCAACTTTTGTGAGAATATTCTTATTTCCAGATATGGAATTTGCAGATTGTAACAGTCCAAGTTGAAATAATGAATTCAGTAATACACCTGCCATTAAATATGGTGCAAATTGTTGTCCAGATTGTAACTTACCCGCAAATAAAAAAGAAAAAACTATCCATAAAATGAAACTTGTAAGCATTGGATTTAGTAAAGTCCAGCCGATGCCAATTACACTCCTTTTGTACCTGACTGTGAGTGATTGTTGAATCAGGAGCAGTAATAGCTGAATATGATTTCGATTAAGACCAGTGATTTTATAAAAATTGATTTTTTTAGCGAACATATACTCCATACTGTACATCTTACTTCAGATAAATGAGCACTATAGAATAGGGCTATGAGTACTACTGGTGGATTTACTTCATCTGGGCTATTACAAGAGGAGCTCTTACTTACGCTGCTTACATTAGATGTGGCAGATGCGCTGGAGATAGGTGAGATTGCAAAATCATTTGGCACCCAACGCAGCCTACCTATTGCAGTTGAGGTAAGGGTTGGTGATTGGGCTGTTTACCATGCATCACTTCCTGGTAGCACACCAGAGAATGATTGGTGGATTGGTAGAAAGGCCAGAGTTGTTAAGTTAAAAAAGCACTCAACGATGTATGAAAGAGTGTTGGCAGAAGAGTGCGGCATTGATTGGCATAAGGAAAACAACTTGTTGGACGAGACCCATGCAATCCATGGTGGCGGCTTGCCATTGATAACTAAGTACGAGGGATTTGTTGGCGTTCTACTAATTAGTGGATTACCACAGGTAGAAGATCATCTACTAGGTGTTGAAGTATTAATTGAGTTTCTAGCACGTAAGGGTGAACTACTTTGAGTAATCAAGTTTGGGTGTGTGGTGAAGTATTAATTGATTTAATTCCAGATGGCACTGAGCACAAAGCTGTTGTTGGTGGTGGGCCTGCAAATACTGCAAAAGCATTATCAAAGCTTGGTATTGCTACTCAGTTTATTGATGGTATTTCAAATGATATTTATGGGCAGATGGCAGCAGATGAGCTATTAGCTGATGATGTTTTACTTGATTACGTTAAGTATTCAGATAAGCCAACCTGTTTAGCAATTGTCTCTTTAAGTAAGGCGGGGGGCGCCACATATGAGTTTGTAATTGATGACACCGCCACCTTTGATTTTAATAGAGATTGGTTGCCAGATGCTGCACAACTTAAGCCTTCACTTCTTCATATTGGAACACTTGTTACCGCTATTGAGCCAGCAGCCTCAGTCTTATTTGAATGGGCTAAGAAGGTTGCAAAGGTTGCACCAATTGTTTTTGATCCAAACATTAGGCCAGCGGTTATGAGTGATCGCACTTCCTACGTTAAGCAGGTGGAGAGATGGGTGGGGATATCGAGCGCCGTTAAGGTAAGCGATGATGATATTTACTGGCTATATCCAGGAGCTGATCTAGATAAGGTGGTTAATGACTGGTTAGAACTTGGCCCAGAGTTAGTAGTTGTCACCTTTGGTGATAAAGGGTTGGCAGGTTATAGAGATAAAACAAAGGTGAGCGTTGATGCTAAAAAAGTTGTAGTGGCAGATACGGTGGGCGCAGGTGACACAGTGGGGGCCATACTAGTTGAGGCAATAATTGCAGATGGCCTAGATAAGTTAACCGGAGAGCGGCTCACATCGATGTTGGATAGAGCAGCTAGGGCTGCAGCTATCACTGTTTCAAGAACTGGTGCTAAGCCACCTGGCAGGGATGAGATTTAAATAAATGCTAAATATTGATGGTGATCAAATATCAATTGCAATTGATTTAGATCAAGGAGCACGGCTAACTTCTGTGCAGTGGCGAGATATGCAGTTTGTAGTTTCCTTTAGGGGACAGAACTACACCTGGGGCTGGTTTTCTATGGTTCCCTTTGCTGGTCGAATAAGAGATGGAATTATCAAAGATAAAAAAGGAAAAAAATATCAACTACCAAATAACTTTGATCCACCACATGCCTTAATTGGATTTGGCGCAACATCTTCTTGGGAGGATATTGGAAATGGCGCCCAGTATTTAGAATTACCTGAGCCTTTTAATGGCGCATCAGTCACGCAGCGATATGAGATATTAGATAACGCAATTAGGTGGTCCTTAGATTATGAAGCAGCAGGATGTGAGCTGCCGGTCACATTAGGTTTTCATCCTTGGTTTGCTCGTGATATTGGCAAAGGAGATAGCGCTGAGATAGTTTTTAATGCAAAGAAAATGTTTAAAAGAGGAGATGATTACTTACCAACGGGTGAGTTAATTACCCCGATAGATCCACCATGGGATGACACATTTACTGATGTTATTGGCACACCAGAGATTATTTGGCCAGGAGCGGCTCGAATAACAATGGAGTTTGATTCACCCTACTTCATGCTTTATTCACAGGATGATGAAGGTATTTGCTTTGAGCCAGTTACCGCGCCCCCTGATGCCCAAAACCTTGGAATACAAGGGGAGGCATATATTGAAACCTTAATTACTTTTAGTGAAGATCATTAAATTTAATTAGCTTTTAATCTATATAAAACATCTTTACTTGATAACTCAAATCCTAACGAGTCATAGAGGTTTAAGGCTGCCTTGTTATCAAAATCAACATATAACATCGCGTCCGTTAGCCCTTGATACTTTAAGTAATTAAGTGCGGTAATTGTTAGCGCTTTACCAATACCAAGGCCAGCATATGCAGGATCTACTGCGGTTATATAAATCTCACCAATAGCTGGGTGAGCATGTGATGCTTCACTGCCATGATCATGTGAGTGCGCGCCATGAACCTTTGTCCAAGTTGATGCAATAACTTGTTTGTTTTTTTCAACAATAAAAAAGCCCTTTTCATCAAACCACTCCTCACTTAACCTGTGATTTAGATCAGATAACTGCCAGCCGCCCTGCTCTGGGTGATCTTTAAAGACTTTATTGTTTAGTTGTAGCCAATCATCACTATCTACTCCAGGCAGAAAGCTTCTAATGACTATTTCTTTATCAATGATTGGTAGTGGCTGGATATCTGTTAGTGACTTACTCATTTGAAGTACTGTTCTAATCTTTTCAAAGTTAAATGAGGCGGCAAGGTTATGGGCCACCTCTGCCTCACCATGCACCCAAAGTCTTAATAATTTGCCACAAATTTCAATCGCCTTACTTAGTAATTGCTTACCAATACCTGCATTGCGATGATCAGGATCTACTACTAACTCAACACAAGGACCCGCTACTAAATCTGTTTGATCAAGGTGGGCATAGCCGATAACTTGGTTATCTTTTTCAACTAGTAAATGTGAATCTGCTTTATCCCCGCCATAGCGAAGGTGGAGCAGGATGTGCTCAGCAATTTGAGGGGTGCCATCATGGCTTGTGGTGCGATTTATTAACTCAAGAACGAGTGATTGCTGGGTATCAGATAAGTGATCTAAGTGTTGCAATGTGTTATTAATTAATATCTGCAGTTACCGGGTTATTACTTGTACTAAATCTGTAACCAACATTTCTAACAGTATCAATTATTGATTCAAACTCAGGGCCTAGCTTTGAGCGAAGCCGGCGGATATGAACATCAACAGTTCTAGTTCCACCAAAGTAGTCATATCCCCAGATCTCTTGCAACAGCTGTGATCTTGAGAAAACTCTGCCTGGGTGTTGGGCTAGGTATTTAAGAAGTTCAAACTCTTTAAAGGTTAGATCTAAGGTTCGCCCCTTTATTTTGGCAGTGTATGAATCCTCATCAATTACTACTTCACCGCTTCTAATCTCTTTAAGTGAAGGGTTCTTAGCAAGCTGGGTAATTGCATCTTTGCCAATCACAATTCTAATTCGAGCATCTACCTCAGCAGGCCCTGCTGTATCAAGGATTACATCTGTAATGCCCCAATCAGCGTTAATTGCTGATAGCCCACCTTCGGTTGTAACAATTATTAATGGTGTTGAGACACCGGTGGTAGTAATTAATTTTGTGAAAGACTTAGCTGTTGGTAGGTCGCGCCTCGCGTCAATGATTATGCAATCTGTAATTGGTGCATCTACTAAAACAGATGCTTCAGCCGGCAGGATTCGAACATCATGTTGTAGTAAACCCAGTGCTGGCAGCACATCAGCGGATGCACCAGTTGAGTTGGTCAGTATTAGAATCTTTGCCATAAGAGTGGTAAGAATACACTCATGAGGACATTGCCACTACTTGGTTTAATTCTGGTATTAACTAGCGTATTTGGCATTTACTACCGCTCTAAAAATGGGCTTATTCGAAAAAAGCGTAGATTACATATTAGCCAGGCAGAGTTTGCAGGCAGCTATGGAAGGCGAGCAACTATTCTGCAATTCTCCACCACCTTCTGCTCTCAGTGCCGGGCTGCTAAATCTTTGATCGCAGATGTTATAAAAAATCAAAGTGATATCGCATACGTTGAAATTGACGCCGAATCTAATCTTGAATTAGTTCGAAGAGTGGATATCAGATCAACTCCGACTACCTTGTTTTTAGATCGCGCGGGCTTTGAGATCGCGCGGGCAACCGGGGCACCTAAGCGTAATCAGTTAATAAAGGTGATCAGCGCGCTATAGGATCTTGCAAATTACTCGCAAGAACAATTTATTTAAATGTTATAAAATCCTTTCATGTTCTCCATACAACCTGTGTTTTTTACAAAGCGCCGCGTGATTGATTACGCCCGCGCTAAAGGTTGTATGTGTTGGCTAAGTAATTAATTGCTATACAAAAATTAATTTATTTAACCCAATAACTTTAAAGGAGAAAAAGTGTTAACTACTAATCAAAGTAATAAGCCTGTTGTATTAATCGATGCTAGAGGACCACGTTATAGCGCAGCTATTACATCTGTTGTATTAGCTCTTGCCTTAATCACAGAATCTAGCTATGTAATTGGTTTTCAATTTGCAGTTTTTCTATCAGCTGTTTTATTTGGTCTTCGCAGATCAATCTATGGCTTTATTTATCGAAATTTAATTCAGCCAAGGCTTTCAGGTCCGGTACCGAGTGAGGATCAGCGCGCCCCAAGATTTGCTCAATTAATTGGCGCACTCTTTGCGTTTGTGGCATTACTAGGTGGTGTAACTGGTAATAGCGCAGTATTTTTAATTGCAACTAGTTTTGCCTTAGGTGCCGCCTTTTTAAATGCGGCCTTTGGTTTTTGCTTAGGATGTCAGATCTATTTAATCCTGGTGCGCTTAACTAAGCGTAGTTAAGGGTTAATCAACTGATTTACTTTGGTTTAGACTTAAGCCATGGCACATGAGCTGCATGAAAAAGGTCTTCGCTTAACACCACAACGTGAGTTGGTGTTAAGTGCGGTTAGATCATTAGGTCATGCAACGCCGGAGGAGGTAGCGGAGAAGGTCCGCAGCACTCATCCTGGTATTAATCTTTCAACGGTTTATCGAAACCTTGAAACACTAGAAAATGTTGGCTTAGTCCTCCACACTCACCTAGGACATGGTGGTGCTACCTACCACGCAGCAGAGGAGTTAACTCATCTGCATTTAGTCTGCTCTGATTGTGGTGCGATAGGGGATGCTCCAATTGATGCAGCTGCTAACTTTGTTAATACATTAAGTGATGATTACGGATTTAAAACTGATGTTACACACTTTGCTATTTATGGATTATGCGCAAAGTGCGCAGAAAAAAATGATCAAAAAAAGCGCACGGATGGTAAAACAAAATGAGCACCGTCCTAGTTGAGTCAGGTCCTGATAAGGGAGCCATTTGGCACTTTGGTGAGCCAAATAAGGAGCAAAAAGAGTTAGCAGTAGGAAATGCGTGGGCAGATCTTTCTCATCGTGGAGTTTTATCTGTTAGCGGTAAAGATCGCCTTACTTGGCTGCACTCACTAACTACTCAACATCTTGAGCAGCTGCCACCTGCAAAATGGGTTGACGCGCTAATTCTTGATCCACAAGGTCATGTTATTGAGCAGTTATTTTTAGTAGATGATGGTGTTACTACCTGGATTCACACAGAAGTAGAGCGTATTGCGCCATTATTTGATTACTTAACTAAGATGAAATTCATGTTAGAAGTTGATATTAAGGATGAAAGTAATAACTACGCAGTACTTAGAGCTCCCGGAAAAAGTGATGAAATAGGTGGGCCATACGCACTTGTGCCAAGGGCTGAACTAGCTGAAACAAAGGAAGCATTTAGCAAGTCACACACTCAAGTTGGTATTTGGGCACTTGAAGCTTTAAGAGTTGCGCAAGGACGAGCAAGGTTGTTATTTGAAGTTGATCATAAATCTATTCCAAATGAGTTAAGTTTTTTAAATAAAGCAGTTCACATGAATAAGGGTTGCTACCGCGGGCAAGAGACTGTGGCTAAGGTATTTAACTTAGGACAACCACCTAGAAAGCTTGTGCTACTTCACCTAGATGGTTCTATGGTGGTTATGCCAGAAAATGGCGCAAAATTATTTGATGGTGATAAAGAGGTTGGCTTTATTGGCACCGTCGCCCGTCACTATGAGTTAGGGCCAATTGCACTTGCGGTAATTAAGCGAAATACCCCAGCAGATTCAGTGTTAATCGCAGATGGGGTGAGTGCTAACTGGGCGGAGTTATCACTTAAGACAAGTTAGGCTTAGCTAATGGAGTTTTTCACAACCGTCTTGCTAATACTAATTAGCCTTATTTTTTCAATATTTTTAATTGTTAAAGGCATACGTGGGATGAAGAAAAGTATTAAAGAACTTAAAGATGGAAATAACTAATGGTATTTTCTATTTCAGAAAATATGCACCCAGAGTTAATGCCACTTGCTTGGTTAGTTGGCACTTGGCGAGGAAAGGGTCGCTGCGAGTATCCAAATATTGAAGGTTTTGAGTTTGCGCAAGAGGTTTCATTTAATCAAGATGGTCAAGATTATTTAAATTATTTTTCAAGGACATGGGTAATTGATAGTAATAGTGAGATTGTTAAACCATATGACAGTGAGGTTGGCTATTGGCGCCTGCGTGATAAGGAAGTGCTTGAGGTAGTTCTTTCTCATAACTCTGGTACTAATGAGGGCTGGCTTGGATTAATACGTGGGCCAAAGATTCAACTTGCAATGGATAAGGCGTATGAATCACCAAGTAAGAAAGCTATTGATTCTGGTTCTAGGTTATATGGCTTAGTTGAAGGACAACTCTTCACCTCTTTAGATATTGGCAAAGATGGCCATGATCTTCAGGCTTATATGTGGTCATCCCTTGAGCGGCAAGGGTAGAAAATTCACGAAAGAATATGTAAGTTAGAATTAATCTATGAAGCACAGCAAAAAATCACGCATTGCAACCTTAATGGTGCACAGCTCACCTCTTGATCAAGCAGGTATGGGCGATGCTGGTGGGATGAATGTTTATGTTGTTGAGAGCGCAAAGAAGATGGCCCAAGCAGGTGTTGGCGTAGATATTTTTACGAGGGCTAATAATGCGAATCTGCCGGAG
>JAQCGQ010000013.1 GCA_027730465.1 Actinomycetota bacterium
GTTGTTCTTGAAAAGAAATGGGGAGCGCCAACAATTACTAATGATGGTGTCTCAATTGCTAAAGAGATTGAATTAGATGATCCATGGGAAAAAATCGGTGCAGATTTAGTTAAAGAGGTAGCAAAGAAGACTGATGATGTAGCAGGAGATGGCACAACTACTGCAACAGTTCTTGCTCAAGCAATGGTACGTGAGGGATTACGCAACGTAGCAGCTGGTTCAAATCCAATGTCACTTAAGCGAGGTATTGAAAAAGCAGTTGAAGCTATATCTGATGAACTATTAAAGATGGCTAAACCAGTTGAGACTAAAGAGCAGATTGCAGCAACTGCATCTATTTCAGCAGCTGATACAACAATTGGTGAAATGATCGCAGAGGCAATGGACAAGGTTGGTAAAGAGGGCGTAATTACTGTTGAGGAAAGTAATACCTTCGGCCTTGAACTTGAGCTAACTGAGGGTATGCGTTTTGATAAAGGATATATCTCAGCATACTTTGTAACTGATACTGATCGTATGGAAACAGTTATGGAAGATGCTTATATTCTTATTGCAAACTCAAAGATTACAAATATTAAAGATTTAGTTCCAGTACTTGAGAAAGTAATGCAAACTGGTAAGCCACTAGTAATTATTGCTGAAGATGTTGAAGGTGAAGCACTTTCTACATTGGTAGTAAATAAGATTCGCGGCACATTTAAATCAGTTGCTGTTAAGGCCCCTGGTTTTGGTGATCGTCGTAAGGCAATGCTGCAAGATATTGCGATTCTAACTGGCGCTACTGTGATCTCAGAAGAGGTTGGTCTTAAGCTAGATCAAACCACAGTTGAATTACTTGGAACTGCCCGAAAGATTGTAATTGCTAAAGAGGAGACCACCATTGTTGAAGGTGGCGGTGATGCTGAAGCGATTAAGGGCCGGGTTAATCAGATCAGATCAGAGATTGAAAAGAGTGATTCTGATTATGACCGCGAGAAACTACAAGAGCGTCTTGCAAAATTAGCTGGCGGTGTTGCAGTTATCAAAGCTGGCGCAGCCACTGAAGTAGAGCTAAAAGAGCGCAAGCACAGAATTGAAGATGCAGTGCGTAATGCTAAAGCAGCGGTTGAAGAAGGAATTGTTGCTGGCGGCGGCGTTGCATTACTTCAGGCTTCTAAGATTGCCTTTGGTAAATTAAAACTAACAGGGGATGAAGCAACAGGTGCCAAGATTGTTGAGTATGCAGTTGAATCACCTCTTAAGCAAATTGCAATTAATGCTGGCCTTGAAGGTGGCGTAATTGTTGAGAAGGTACGCGGCCTTGAAACTAGTTTTGGTTTAAATGCTGCAACCGGTGAATATGTTGACATGATTAAAACTGGAATTATTGATCCAGCAAAGGTAACAAGATCTGCATTGCAAAATGCGGCATCGATTGCTGCACTGTTTCTAACTACTGAAGCGGTAATTGCAGATAAGCCAGAGCCAAAGGCAGCTGCGCCAATGCCTGGTGGTGATGGTGGCGGGATGGATTTCTAAAATCTGATACTTAATTGGAAAAAGCCCCCGCTTAAAATCGGGGGCTTTTTCATTTTATTCATTAGCAGATTACAATATAAGTATGGCTAAGAAAAAATCATTATTTAAGAAGTTGCGCAAAGGCGGCAACTCACTGGTAGCAGAGCCTGAGGCACCAGTAGATGAGGCAATTTTAGAAGCACTTGCTAAGCCAAAAATTGAGGAACCAGTTCGTCCTGCCATTATTCGAAAGCCATATATCGCACCTAAGAAAACCTATCCCGCGGTTATTGATATTGAGATAAATAGAAATGATATTTTCGGCGCACTTGATATTGCAAAGCAAGCAGTGGTTGAAGATGCTGGTGAGCGTGAGTATGTTGGTGAATTTTACTCAGTTGATTCTGATGAAGAGCGAATTGCTACATATCTTTTTGAAGCAAAACTTCCTGGCTATGACGGCTGGCGCTGGGCGGTAACTGTTGCAAAAATTGATGAACAAAGTGCGCCAACTATTTGCGATGTAGTTTTATTACCAGGCACTAAAGCACTCCTTGCCCCTAATTGGATTCCTTATTCACAAAGAATTCAACCTGGTGATTTAGGAGTTGGCGATGTTGTGCCAACAGCAGCTGATGATGAGCGATTAACTCCAGGCTATGCAGCACTTCCTGAGGATGAAGAGTTAGATATAACTCAATTATTTGAATTTGGCTTAGGTCGAGCAAGAGTTTTATCAGTTATTGGTCGAGATGAAGCAAGTAAAAGATGGTATGAAGGAGATCGCGGTCCTAGAACACCAATTGCTAGGTCTGCTCCTAAGCCATGTCAATCTTGTGGTTTTTATATTCCAATTGCCGGCTCACTTAGAACCACCTTTGGTGTTTGCTCAAATGCGATCTCACCAGAGGATGCACGGGTGGTCTCCTTTGATCATGGGTGCGGCGCCCACTCTGAGGCGCTAATTAAGGCTGAATAAACTAGTCGCAAGCACCTTAGTTGTTGGGTTAAACTAAGCACCTGCCCATCTAGAGATGGCCTAAACGAATATAAAAATTTGAAAGGAAATACCAATGCCTAGTGGTCGCGTTAAATGGTTTAGTTTAGAAAAAGGTTTTGGCTTTATCTCAAACGATGAAGGCGAAGATGTTTACCTTTCAGCTGAAGCCCTACCAAATGGTGTAACAACTGTTAAGCCAGGTACAAAGCTTGAGTTTTCAATTGCTGATGGCCGTCGTGGTCCACAAGCACTTTCAGTTTCAATTATTGAAGCACCACCAACTATGGCTGGTAATTCACGTGGTAAAAATGATGATCTAGCTGCAATGATTGAAGACACAATTAAAATATTAGATCGCTACGGCAATGGCCTGCGTAGTGGTCGTAGCTCATCTGCAACCGATTCTGAGCGATTAGCTAAAGTTTTACGGGGTATTGCCTCACAAATTGATGGAAATTAGAGCAAGCCTTTACGTCCTCGTTTAATTGTGTAGCGAAGTCCTATTACGCCAAGTAAGGCTCCAACGGCGCAGATCCAAAGCACATTGCTATCAGCGTTCATCACAAATGCAAATACTAAAGCAATAATCCAAAGCACAATACCCATAGCAATTACAAAAATCGATTGCTTCATATCCTGATCCTAACTTGATAATCCACTAATTAATACCATGGTAACCATTCCAAATAAGATTGCTATGGTTACTAATCTTCTAAATCTAGGACTCATCATTTGGCAAGCCTTTCTACTACATACTCAATTGAAGCAGTAAGTGCGTCAATATCACTTGGTTCAACCGCTGGAAACATTCCAATTCTAAGTTGATTCTTACCCAGCTTACGATATGGATCAGTATCAATAATTCCGTTAGCGCGCAAGATCTTTGCAATTTCAAGAGCGTCGATACCATCATCAAAATTAATTGTGCCAACTACTTTAGACCTCATTGCAGGGTCGCTAACAAATGGTGTGGTGTAGCTTGTTTTCTCAGCCCAGTTATAAAGACGATTTGATGAATCCTCACTACGGGAGGCTGCAAACTTTAAACCACCATTTTTATTCATCCAATTAAGTTGCTCTGCTAATAAAATTATTGTGGCAAGTGCTGGTGTGTTATATGTTTGATCAAGTCGAGAGTTTTCAATTGCAATACTTAAATCAAAAAATGCTGGTACCCAACGCCCACTCGCCTTTATCTTTTCAACTCTAGCAATTGTTGCTGGGCTCATTATCGCAATCCATAGCCCGCCATCTGAGGCAAAAGATTTTTGTGGAGCAAAGTAGTAACAATCAGATTCTGATATATCTAAATCTAAGCCGCCAGCAGCACTTGTTGCATCAACTAAAACTAGTGCGCCATCTGAGCCCTTAGGGCGAATAATTGGCATCATTACCCCAGTACTAGTTTCATTATGGGTTAGTGCGTAAGCATCTATATCTGCTTCTATCTTTACAACTGGGTGAGATCCTGGCTCAGCATTAATTACGGAAGGATCCTTAATCATTGGCGCAGCTTTTGCGGCGGCTGCAAATTTGGAGGAGAACTCACCAAATACTAAGTGTTGAGATTTATTTTCAATTAAGCCAAAGGTTGCAATATCCCAAAACGCAGTTGATCCACCATTACCAATTACTACTTCATAACCATCAGGCAGTGCGAAGAGTGATTTAAGACCACTTCTAACCTGTGCAACTACCTCTTTAACCGGTTTTTGCCGATGACTTGTTCCTAAAACTTTTCCATAGTTACTTGCTAAGTTTGCAAGGGAAGCGGGCAAAATCTTTGATGGTCCACAACCAAATCTGCCATCTGATGGTTTTAAATTATCTGGGATCTTAATTTCACTCATTGGTAGATATTAGGGGTTAAGCCGTTTAATCTGCCAATTATTATTTTTTTCTCTCACATACCTGATTCGATCGTGCAGACGAGAGTACCTGCCCTGCCAAAACTCAATTGATATTGGATTTACTACATAACCACCCCAATGAGGTGGGGTAGGAATTACTGAATCTTGAGAAAACTTAGTTTCTAACTCTTTAAATTTATCTTCTAACTCTTGCCGTGAGCTTAACTCAGTTGATTGCTCACTTGCCCAAGCACCAATTTGTGAGCCACGTGGGCGGGTAGCAAAATATTTTTCTGAATCTCCCCTTACTATTTTAGTAGCACTTCCAATCACAATTACTTGCCGCTCCATTGGATACCAAGGAAAAAGTAATGAAACATTTTTATTCTCAGATATTTGCTTACCTTTGCGAGATTCATAATTTGAAAAAAACGTAAATCCGGCATCAGTTAAATCTTTAAGTAGCACAGTTCTACTAGTTGGCTGATCGTCAACCTCAGTTGATAAGACCATGGCATTTGCCTCAACCACAATCTCATTAGCAGCGGCCTGAGTTAGCCAGGTATTAAATAACTCAATCGGATTTGGCGGTAATTCACCCTCAACTAATCCATGCTCACCATACTGGCGGCGCATTGCGGCGATATCTTCACGGCTACTCATCTTGGGAAAATCTTACAACCCTTTCCAGTTTGGCTACTTTGCTATTAGGTAGCACAATAGGTGCTGTATTTATAATGTGAGGGAGTTCTCAGGTGGCAGATGATTTCAAGCCCGGTCTTGAGGGCGTAATTGCTTTTGAATCAATTATTGCCGAACCTGATAAAGAAGGAAGTGCGCTTAGATACCGCGGCGTTGATATTGATGATTTAGTCGGCAGAGTTACCTTTGGAAATGTTTGGGGATTACTAGTCGATGATGAATTTAATCCTGGTCTGCCACCTGCTGAACCATTTTTAATTCCAGTTCATACTGGAGATGTAAGAGTTGATGTGCAATCTGCAATCGCAATGCTTACACCTGCCTGGGGCTTAAAACCATTACTTGATATTTCAGATGAAGAAGCAAGAAGTAATTTAGCAAGAGTTTCGGTGATGGTACTTTCATACGTTGCACAATCTGCTAGAGGAACAATTGCAACTGCAATTCCACAAGCTGAAATTGATAAAGCACATACTGTGGTGGAGCGAATGATGATTCGCTGGCGTGGAGAGCCTGATCCAGTACATGTTCGAGCAATTGATGCCTACTTTGTATCAGCAGCTGAACATGGCATGAATGCGTCAACATTTACCGGTCGAGTAATTGCATCAACGGGTGCTGATGTTGCTGCATCTATTTCAGGTGCGATTGGTGCGATGAGTGGACCATTACATGGTGGAGCTCCTGCGCGCGTGCTTTCTATGATTGAAGCGGTTGAAAAATCTGGCAATGCTGAAGCTTATGTAAAATCTATTTTAGATAAGGGTGAGCGGTTAATGGGATTTGGTCATCGTGTTTATCGCGCTGAGGATCCACGTGCGCGCACACTTCGCCGAACTGCTAAGGAATTAAACGCACCCCGTTATGAGGTTGCATTGGCTCTTGAGAAAGCAGCGTTAGCAGAACTTAAAGCACGTCAACCAGATCGCGTACTTGAAACAAATGTTGAGTTTTGGGCAGCAATAGTTTTAGATTTTGCAAAGGTGCCAGCAAATCTATTTACCTCAATGTTTACCGCAGCTAGAACAGCTGGATGGTCGGCGCATATTTTAGAACAAAAGCGCTCTGGTCGAATTATTCGTCCATCTTCACGTTATGTTGGACCTGGACCACGCAAGCCAAAAGATGTTAAGGGTTGGGATGAGAGCGTGGAGTCACTGCACTCCTAAGATAAGCCAATGAGCAGCAGATCAATCCTTTGGTTTAGGCGCGATCTGCGCATTTGTGATCACCCAGCATTATTAGCAGCACTTGCTGAAAGTGATGAGATTATTCCAGTATTTATTTTAGATCCCACTTTAATTAAAACATCCGGTAGTAAGCGGCTTGCCTACTTAGGTCAGTCACTTCATCACCTAGATGATTCACTTAATAAATCACTTCAGGTTTTAGTTGGTGATCAAGTTACTGTGCTTAAAGATTTGCTGAAAAAATATAACGCGCAGTCAGTACACATCTCAGCTGAATATGAACCCAATGGCGCAAAGCGTGATGTGGAGATTGAAAAAACTGGTATTAAATTAATTAGAACTGGTTCACCATATGCCGTAGCCCCTGGTCGAGTGTTAAAACCAAGTGATCAAAGCCCATACCGGGTCTATACACCTTTCTATCGAGGCTGGTGCGCCCACGGATGGCGCAAACCAGCAGATAAACCAAAAGTAATTAATGCCGTTAAAGCAGAAGCTAGTGATCGCGCCTTTCCAGATTGGAAATTACCAGAGGGCGTAAAGATAACTCCAGCTGGTGAGGTGGCAGCGATTGAAAGATTTAAATACTTTCAAAAAAATGGCTTAGATGATTACGATGTCGCAAGAAATCTGGCTGGTATTGATGGCACTAGCAAAATGAGCGCCCATCTTAAATGGGGTGAGATTCATCCACGAACTTTGCTAGCACCATTAGGTGAGAGTAAAGCCCATGATGTTTATCGTAAGGAAATTGCCTGGCGTGAGTTCTATGCCGATGTTTTATTTAATAATCCCACAACCGAAACTGATTACTATGCACCAGCTTTTGCCAAGATGCGCTATGACAAACCGGGTGAGAAATTTAAAGCTTGGTGTGAAGGAAAGACCGGCTATCCATTTGTTGATGCTGCAATGCGCCAATTACTTCATGAGGGCTGGATGCATAATCGCACCAGAATGGTAGTTGCCTCATTTTTAGTAAAAGATTTGCATCTAGAGTGGCAATTAGGTGAGAGATTTTTTCGTGAGCATCTAGTTGATTACGATGTTGCCTCAAATGCTCACGGCTGGCAGTGGACGGCAGGATGTGGCACAGATGCCTCACCTTATTACCGAGTATTTAATCCAATTGAGCAGGGTAAAAAATTTGATGAAGATGGTGTTTATATAAAAAAGTATGTGCCAGAGCTAGCTCATTTGAAGGGAATAGATGTGCATGAACCATGGAATGCCAGCGATGGTTACTTAAAGAATTACCCAAAACAAATAGTTGATCACGCTTTAGAGCGCATTGAATCACTCGCTCGTTTAGAGGAGATTAAAGTAAGTAAACCACTTCCACCTGTAAAGTGATTTAAACTAAGAAGTTACTAAATTGCCAAGGATCACTTTCATCATATTTTCGATTATTCCAACCCTTAAACAAATCATTTCTATGCATTAGTGGATCCCAATCAGCAGCTGCTGAGTGATAGCCACCCCAATATTTTTCTGCAAATGCTAAAACTTCTCGCCAAGGCAGATCATCTGGAACACGATAGCCAGCATTTGGATTAGCCATTGCCCAAGCAACTGCGGCATAAACTGCGCTTGCAACTTGCACAGTTGTGGCAGATTGTTTTGGTATTAATTTTCTAGAGTCATTAATATTAAGTAATGATCCAGTCCACCAAGACTTATAAGCATGGCCCATTAATAGGACACCTAATCGATCATCACCATCAATGATTTCCTCATTCATAATTCTTTGATTAGGAGTTAAATCCCATTGGCGCATCTCAAGCTCATGCATTGAGGCAACCGCTGCATCAGTTGGGCAGTAGGCGTAATGAACAGTTGGGCGATAGACAGCTTTTTCTTTGTCCCAAACAGTTAAATGATCACTAATTGTGAACGCCTCGCCATGGCGAATTACCATGCCAGTAGTTTCCATATTTGGAACCCATGACCTGACCCAAGTTTTAGCACCAGGTTGAGCAATACAGATCTGATTTTTAGGACCATCTGGGTGTTGATAAGCATTTACTGGCAGTGTTTTTTCATGTGTTCCCCAACCTAATTCAGCTGGCGCTATTCCTTCTTCATAAAATCCTTCAACTGACCAGGTATTAACAAACTCATTTACTTGCTTTGGCTTATCTGTAACTTGGGTATCACGCTCTGCAATATGTATTACCTTTACGCCAAGTTTATGAGCAAGGGATGGAAAGTTTTCACTCTCATACACTTCTTTAACGCCGGCGCCAGCCTTACCATCTTTAATTACCTTCGTTGCAATATCAAATAAGGCTTTCTTCGTTAGATGTGAAACTAAACCAGGGTTAGCACCATGCTCAACAATTGCGGTTGGTCCTTTACCACCCCAAGTATTTGTTAATTTACGCAATTTCATATGACGCCAGTAAAGAGTGCGCTCAGTTGGATTCCTAGACGCACCTGCTGAGTATGGATCCCACTCTTCAACTGATGTATTTAAGTAAATAACACCATGATCATGAGCCCACTCGATAATTGCGTTTGCATCAATATTCCATGCTAAATCTAGAAGAAAATCACCTGCAGTTAAATATTTAGATAAAAACTGATCCATGTTTTCACGAGTTAGTTGATCTTGCACGTATGTAGCACCGGCTGTGATCGCGCCTGTTACTCGCTCTCGGTTATCACGCATATCGATGATCGTGATCTGTTTTGCATCTACTAGATGCTCAATTAAAAGTGGAAGTACACATTGTGATACTGAACCTGCACCTAAAACTAGAACTCGATTCTCAAAGCGTGCTGCCAATTAGGACCTCCGTTATTCTTGCTAAAGGATTTAGCCAGTGAAGATTAACCTATTTTATCTTTTCACCTTGCCACATCAGCACACCAGATTTGCTTCGCTTCGCCTCATACATCGCAAGGTCAGCAAGTCCTAGGCAGTTGCTACTTCCACCAGTTTTATCAATTGTCGCATAACCAATACTGACATCTATCTTGACCTGCTTATGCGGCAGTGAGATTGGGTAACTAAGCGTTGCCCTAATTCCTAAGACCTGATCCGATAGTGACTGCAACAACTCGATCTGTTACTAGGGGCGCTTTAAAGGCGATGGTAGAGGCCATAAGACCAATTAAATTAAATAAAATTAGATCGATATAAATATTAGGTTGAGTATAAAGTAGCCTGAGTATCAGGTGGATCACAAGAAATCCACTGGTAACCCACTTAAGCCTCAGGTATAATTTAGAAATGTCCACAGCAAATAGTAAAATTAATTTTACTAAATTTCATAGTTTCAGAAAGGTTTAAGTGCAGGCACTCACCAGACGTTCATTTATTTGTGCAAGTGCTGCAGTTGCAGCCCTAACTGCAATGCCTGCTGTCGCTGCAACTGGCGTTAAAACCTTAAAAAATGGCAAAACTGTTATTAATTTGGCAGCAAATAAAACTCTATCTAATGTTGGCGGCCTACTTGAATTAAGTATAAAAAAGTACGGGAAAGTTGCGGTAGTTAGAACTTCAAAATCTGTAAAAGGTTTTTCGGTAATTAATCTTGCTTGTCCTCATGCAGGTGTGCTGGTCAGTAAGAGTAGTGATGGTTGGAGTTGTAACCCACCCGGTCATGGATCAGTATTCGCTTTAAACGGCGCACTAAAAATTGGTCCAGCTACTTCAGCGCTTAGATCAATAAAATTTAAAGCAACAAAGAAAAAACTAACAATTAGTTAAAACTAACACTGCTTCCTGCGAACATTAATTCCAACTTTTCTAACCAAGGGCCTTGGTGCGTACTGGGCAATGATTGCCAGAATTTTATACTGCAGACCAGGAACTGATACAGATCTATTACGGTTAGCATCTTTCCAAGATTTAGCAACTAATTTATTCGCATCTAGCCACATAAAATTTGGAAGTCCACTCATTCTCATTTTACCTCGCTGATGAAATTCAGTGCGGGTAAAGCCAGGGCAAAGTGCACTGACTTTTATTTCTGTTCCTTTAAGTTCATTATTTAAATACTCAGAGAAAACAGTTAAGTATGATTTTGCTGCGCTATAAGTACCACTGGCTATCCAACTGGCAATTGAACTAACATTAACAATTACACCGTTATCTTGTTTAATCATGGTTGGTAATACCGCATGAGTCAGGCGCATTGGAGCAGTAACTAAAACATCTAGTAACTCTTGCTCTCGCTTTAGATCACTGTCGATAAAGCTTTGCTTTATACCAAAGCCAGCATTATTGATTAAAACTTTAATTGGATTGACCTTACTTGCCAATCTGCTCTCAACTTTTGCTAGTTGTGCTGGCTTTGTTAAATCAGCCTTTAATGTTTGAACTTTGATTTTATTCACTTGACTAAGCTCTTTTGCTAGCTTGTTTAATCTAGGTAGATCGCGTGCAACTATTACTAAATCAAATCCTTTACTTGCAAGCAGCCTTGCATAGGCTAAGCCAATTCCAGAAGTTGCTCCAGTTACTAAGGCTGTTGCCATACACTTAATCTTATTTTTTAATACCTGATGTGTCCTCATCGCGGATATGCCAGGAGGTTCCATACTCTTCTAGTAGATCTAAAAATGGTTTTGACTCAAACCATTCAGGCCCATTAACACCTAAAGGTTTCCAGGCGCCATTTTGAATTAACTCCATAGCTATGACTGGATTAATTGCGGTCTGCCAGACAACTGCCTGATCACCAAACTCCTTCATTGACCAAGCGTTATCAACAACGTTGTAGATGTAACAAGCCTTTGGATTTCCTTCTTTATCCAAACCTTTAATTAACGCACCAGCACAGGTCTTACCGCGCATACGTTCACCTAAAGTTCCTGGATCTGGCAGGGAAGCGGTGAGTAGATCTCTTGGTGATACTGCCACTCCTTGTACATCAACAGTTTCTTTTCGATCCATACCAAGCATATTTATTGTTTTTAAGATCGTAATAAACTCAGCACCTAGCCCGTATTTAAAGTTAACTTTCTTAGCATCAATTTTCTGTGGAATAAGAATTACTTCTTCGTGCTCAACATTTACACACTCAACCAGACCGATACCCTCTGGGAAATCAAAAATTTCAAGCTCTGAAAATGGGGTGGTGGTATACCAACCTCGCCCATCCTCCCAAACAACCGGTGGGTTCAAACACTCTTCAATTGTGGTCCAGATAGAAAAAGATGGGGCAAAGTCATAGCCATCAACTCTTAGATTTGAACCATCTAATATTGTGCAGGAATCTATTCGACTAAATAAATGCTCACTGGCATATTTTGCAAAAATATCACTCATCCCTGGCTCAACACCCATACCGATTAGGGCATAGATTTTTCGCTCATCCCAGTTAAAGTCACGAGCAAACTGCTCATCGCCTAACTTCACTCCAGTTTCGGTAAATGGGTAGTGCGGATGCTTACGAGAAAGTGACATCGCCATATCTATGTAATTGGCATTTTCAATCTCACAAGCTAAGAAGATTGGCATTACAAATCTAGGGTCAACTGCGTTTATTACTACATCAGGATCTGCTTTACGGATTAACTCTCTTATATCTTCAAGTTCAGCAGCATTAACCATTGCAGCAGAAAAGCGTGGATCTTTAACACGGGCAACTGCCTCTTCGGCACGAGTTAGGGTGCGATCAGCAATCACCATAGATTCAATAAATGAACGACGTGATGCGATATTAGCGATCGCTCTTCCAACTCCACCGGCGCCTATAACGAGGGCCTTCATGATATTTAACTCCAAACGAATTATTGTTAGTCTATCGCAGCGTTAATTTAATGACAAATCTACGCATGTTTATGCAATTATTTTCAATTATTAATGATTTAAATTAGAAT
>JAQCGQ010000014.1 GCA_027730465.1 Actinomycetota bacterium
CATTACTTGTTATTAGAAGTGCGGGCCTAAGTAATTGGCTATTTGTAATTACCTTAATACTTATTGTTGGTTGGAAGCGACAGTTAATTAAGCTAACCAAGCAGCCGAGTGAGGTAAATGCTGGCAAATTATTCCAAGCATCAATCATATTTCTCAGTATTTACTCATTTTTACTAGTACTCGGTGTATTGCTTAAGTAGTTTTTACAGTATTTAATGGGATAATTTTCCCATGTCCTCCCCTCTGGCAATTGATGTTGCCGATTTATCTAAAAAATATGGCGAGCGAATGGCGCTTTCACACGCTAATTTTGAAGTTCCAATGGGAAGCATTTGTGGTTTTGTTGGTCCCAATGGTTCGGGTAAAACTACAACAATAAGAATGTTGCTTGGATTAATTTCACCCACAACTGGTAGTGGTCATGTGTTAGGTGAATCAATAACAGAGCCAGAGAAATATTTACCAAGAGTTGGCGCAATGATTGAAGGCCCAGCTTTTTATCCAGCACTTACTGGAAATCAGAATTTAACGGTATTAGCAAAACTAGGTGGTTTTGATACTAAATCTATTCAAGACTTACTTGATTTAGTTGAGTTAGGAGATCGTGGGGATTCAAAGTATAAAACTTACTCATTAGGTATGAAGCAAAGATTAGGAATTGCAGCGGCATTACTACCAAATCCAAAGCTACTGGTATTAGATGAACCAACAAATGGTTTAGATCCAGCCGGAATTCAGGAAATAAGAAATCTACTTCGTAAGTTAGCTAACTCAGGGACTACAGTTTTTATCTCATCTCACCTTTTATCTGAAATTGAAGTAATTAGTGATTATTTAGTGATGCTTAGGTTGGGTAAAGTCATTTTCTCAGGTAAAACAAGTCAGTTATTAGCTAAACAACAACCAGTTATTGTGGCAAAGCCTGAAAAATCTACTGATCTAGATAAGTTGTTAAAGATTGCAAAAGAAGCAGGCCATGAGTGCACAATAGTTGGCGATAGCGTTCATGTAACTGGTGCTAGTGATTATGCTTCAAAGTTTAATAAGGCAGCCTTTGATGCTGGAGTTGTATTAGAAACTCTTACGCCAGTTCGTCAATCCCTTGAAGATACCTTTTTCGAAATGACAGGTGAGTAATGATTAATGTAGTGCGAGCTGAGCTAACTAAGTTGCGCCGGCCATCCCTATCCCTTTCTACAATTGCAGCGGTTACTTTTGTAATCGGATTAGTCACTTCCTTGCTATTTTTATTAGTTGATTCTCCAGAGGGAAATGGTGAACGAGGAATAAGAATTGGTAGAGATGTCTTATCACTTGCTACCGGTGTTTCAATTGGTTTTAGTAACTCAGCCGGGCTACTGGGAATAGTTGCCCTTTGTATCTTTGCTGCTCAAACGGCGCAGGAGTACACATACGGCACATTACGTAATTTATTAGTACGCCAGCCTTCTAGAATGAAGATTTTAATTGGAAAATTGATTTCAATGAAGTTATTTGCAATTGTAATGGTTATCTTAGCTGCAGTTTTATCAGTAGCACTTTCTTACTTATTTGCTGGAGTTAAAGACATATCAACAGCTGCCTGGGCAAGCTCTGATGCAAATGCAGCACTTGCTCGCACATTTCTAAATGTATCAATTGCCACTATTGGTTATGGAATATTTGGAATGATTTTAGGTTTACTTTTCAGATCCCCAATATCTGCTATCTCTATTGGTGTTATTTGGAACCTAATTATTGAAGGATTATTGTCTGCATTTGTTACAAATATTGATCGATACTTCCCTGGTCAATTACTTTCAATAGTTGCCCAGGGTGGCAGCGAGAAAGTTTCCTATCAGTATGCGTTAATTACCTCCTATGGATTTTTACTATGCGGGCTCCTTATCGTGGCTGTTTTATTTAAACGACGAGATGTGGCAAATTAATGAATAAGAAACTTATTGTTACTATTTTAGTGTTTTCACTAATACCAACTACAGCGCTAGCCGCTAGGCCAAAGCCAACTAAGGCTCAAATTGATGCGGCTAAAAAGATTGAGGCTGAGAAAAAAGTTGCTGCAGATGCTGCTGCTAAGAAACTTAATTCAGCCAAGAAAACCCTGAATCAATTAACTTCAATTGCAGTAGCAAAACGTAAGATTTATGTTGCTGCTCAAAATGATTTAAAACTAAAAACTAAGCAGGCTGATATTGCAATGGAGCATCTGCAAATAGCACAAGCCTCAGTTAGTACTGGTAAGCGAAATATTGGAAAGCTTGCCGTTAATGCTTATGTGATGGGCGGCGGCTTTACTGATCTTGATTCTTTACTTAATGCCGATGGTCCTCAGGATTTAGCAGATCGACTAAGTGTGCTAGACACACTAGGAGAAAATAACTCAAACGCCCTCGATAGATTTAAATCAGCAGAGGTAGTTGCATCTAGTGCCCAAAAAGCGGCTGATGTAGCAAAGAAGGCGCAAGAGGCTGCCACAGTCAAAGTTGCTGCTGCTAAGAAAGAAGCTGATCAAGCAGCGGCTATGCAACAAGATGAGGTTGATAAATTACAAGCAGTTCAAGATAAATTAGCAAAGGAGTTAGCAGTTGCCCAAAAAACTCGACTAACACTTCAACAACAACGCCAACTTGCCTTACTTGAAGAAGCCAATGCTGGCCGAGCTATTCTTACTCCAAAGCAATCAAAGATTTGGCCAGATATCGGATTCACAGGAAGAAGTACTACTAGATCAACAGAGGCAATGCGAATAGCTGCTGTGGCATATTCAGCAAAGCAAGTCAAAGCGGGAAAGAAATATGTTTGGGGAGATGAAGGGCCAAATACTTTTGATTGTTCAGGTTTAATTTATGCCGCTTATAAATCAGCTGGACTTGGCTGGCCTAATTGGGACCGACTTAACTCATCCTTATATTGGGTTGCAACAAAGCGGGTGCCATTATCTGAGCTAGTTCCAGGAGATTTACTCTTTTACTCATATAAAGGAACAGTTAGCACAATTCACCATATGTCGATTTATGCAGGTGATGGCATGATGTGGGAGGCGCATAATAAAGATAAAGATTTACTTTATTCCAGCATTTACAGTGTTAAGGGTTTAATGCCATACGGGGGTCGGGTCTAATCTTCTCGGTATGAGCACTGCCGCTAGCACAGCACTGTGGGAGATCCGCAAAGCGGTAAAGCCTTGGCTAAGTGATTCATCTGAAACTATTTTATTTGGTTGTTCAGGTGGAGCTGATTCTATAGCAATGGCATTAGCACTTTTTATTGAAGCAAATGGTGTGAAAATTATTCCAGTTGTTGTTGATCATGGTTTGCAAGATGGTTCAGTTGAAATCACGGCGCAAACCATTACTAAATTAAAGAAGATTGGTTATACCCAAATCGAATCAGCAGTTGCTCAAGTTACTCTCACCGATGGCTTAGAAGCATCTGCTCGAAGGGCTAGGTATCAAATTTTCAATCAATTCATAGATACTTATCGACCAAAGTATTTCTTTTTAGCTCATACATTAAATGATCAAGCCGAGAATGTTTTACTAGGTCTTGCTCGGGGATCTGGTGCAAGATCATTGGCGGGCATGGCAATTGAGAACAATATTTACGTCAGACCTATGTTAAAAATTGATAGACAAACCACTATCACCGCTTGCCAAGAAGGCGGTATTGAAATTTGGTCTGACCCACATAATGAAGATTTAAGATTTACTAGAGTGCGTGCTCGTAAAAATGTTTTACCCACTTTGGAGGAAAATCTAGGTCCTGGTATTACGCAGGCATTGGTGCGCAGTGCTGATTTACTCCGCGATGATGCAGATGCATTAGATGGTTTTGCAAATGAGTTTTTTACTCAAATTGATTGGATGAATATTGAAGTTAGTGATTTAGAGCGCCTACCAAAAGCGATTAGAAGTAGAGTATTAAGACTTGCTATTTATAAAGCTGGCTCACCTGCTGGCTCCCTATCAGCTGAACATATTGCATCTGCCGAGGCGCTAATTTCTGATTGGCACGGTCAAAAAGAGGTGGCCTTACCCGGGAATGTGAAGCTTTGGCGAAATTCGGGCACAATAACCCTTTCAAACCAATAAACAAGGAGTGATGTGGATCTATCAAAGCTAGGCAATGACATTGAAAGAGTTGTTGTAAGCGAGGAACAGATTCAGACTCGGTTAAAAGAGCTAGCTAAGCAAGTTGAAAAAGATTATGAAGGTAAAGATTTAATCTTAGTTGGTGTTTTAAAAGGTGCGGTAATGGCAATGGCAGATTTTTCTCGCTACCTACAACTTCATGTTGATATGGATTGGATGGCAGTTTCATCATACGGAGCTGGTACTAAATCAAGCGGCGTTGTTAGAATTTTAAAAGACTTAGATAGTGATATTTTAGGTAGAAATATTTTAATTATTGAAGACATCTTAGATACGGGTCTAACACTTTCTTGGCTAACTGAAAACCTACTTTCTAGAGGTGCTAAATCTGTTGCGGTTTTGACTGTGTTGCGCAAGCCTGACGCCGCCACCGTTAAGGTAGATGCGAAGTACATAGGCTTTGATATACCAAGTGAGTTTGTGGTTGGTTATGGCCTAGATTTTGGTCAGAAGTATCGAAATCTGCCATTTATTGGAGTTCTTGCCAAACACCTTTATTCTTAATCCCCCAAGTGGCTTTAAGAAAGTGATGAAACTAAGTGGCACAAAAGAAAAAGCTAAAAGTTCCTAAAATTAAGGGAATAAAAAGTGGCAAGAAGCCAACTAAGCCATCACCTGCATTAATTAAAAAAATTCTGCGGGGCCCATTATTTTGGATAGTTGCAGCACTAATTGGCGTAAGTATTTTTGGCCAAATTTCAACAACCGGAAAAGAATTTATAAAAGTAGAAACTTCAACTATTTTAAATGAAATTTCAAAAGATAATGTTAAGTCGGCGATTGTTATTGACCGTGATCAAAAAGTTAGAGTCGTATTAAAAGATGGTGAATTTGTGGATGGAGCCTCTAAATTAGAAGCTTCTTACATTAAAGGCCAAGAAGTATTAATAGTTGAGTTATTGACAAGTAATCCTCCAACTAGCACATGGGATATCGAAGTACCTAAGCAATCATTTTTTGTTTCACTTATTTTAAGTATTCTTCCGATACTTTTAATTATTTTCTTACTGCTCTTATTTATGGGGGGTGGTCAAGGTGGGAGGGTTTTCTCATTCGGAAAGTCTCGAGCCAAATTACAAAATAAAGAAATGCCAACAAACACATTTGATGATGTGGCTGGCGCTGATGAAGCAGTTTCTGAACTTCGCGAGATAAAAGATTTCCTTGCTAGCCCAGATAAATACAAAGCCATTGGCGCTAAAATTCCAAAGGGTGTTTTACTTTATGGCCCACCAGGAACTGGTAAGACCTTGCTTGCAAGGGCGGTAGCGGGAGAAGCTAAGGTTCCATTTTATTCAATATCTGGCTCAGAGTTTGTGGAAATGTTTGTTGGTGTTGGCGCGTCACGAGTTAGAGATTTATTTGCACAAGCAAAACAAAATGCACCAGCAATTGTTTTTATCGATGAAATTGATGCAGTTGGTCGCCAGCGTGGCGCCGGACTTGGTGGCGGAAATGATGAGCGCGAGCAAACTTTAAATCAGTTACTTGTTGAAATGGATGGCTTTGAAGCTAATGGACAGGTAATTTTAATTGCTGCAACCAATCGACCAGATGTTTTAGATCCAGCACTACTTCGCCCGGGCAGATTTGATCGGCAAATAACTGTAGATAGACCAGACCTCAAAGGGCGCGCTGCAATTCTTACTGTGCATGCAAAAGATAAACCTATTGCTAAAGATGTTGATTTAGCATCATATGCAAAACGCACCCCTGGATTCACCGGTGCTGATCTAGCAAATGTATTAAATGAAGCCGCATTGTTGGCAGCACGAGAAGATCGGCGAACAATTAGAAATCTAGACTTAGATGAAGCAATTGATCGCGTTATGGCAGGTCCACAAAAAGTTTCACGTTTAATGACAGAAGAAGAGCGAAGAATTACTGCTTATCATGAAGGTGGTCATGCGCTAGTTGCGCACGCACTTCCTCACACAGATCCTGTTCATAAAGTAACAATTATGCCAAGAGGTCGTGCACTTGGATACACAATGGTGTTACCTGATGAAGATCGTTATGCAGTGACTAGAAATCAAATGCTTGATCAACTTGCATACACAATGGGTGGTAGAGCAGCGGAAGAACTAATATTTCATGATCCAACAACTGGTGCTTCAAATGATATTGAGAAGGCAACTAATTTAGCCAGAGCAATGGTTACACAATATGGAATGACGCAGCGGCTAGGAGCTATAAAACTTGGCATCTCAGATTCTCAACCATTTTTAGGCCGCGATTATGGACACCAACGAGATTACTCAGAAAATGTTGCAGCAATTGTCGATAGTGAAATTAGAGAGATGATTGAAAATGCCCACCAAGAAGCATTTGATGTCTTAGTTGCTAATCGTGAAACTTTAGACCGGTTAGTTGAAGAGTTACTAGAGAATGAAACTTTAAATAAAGAAGAGATAGCAACTATGTTCAAGCGAGTTAAGAAGGTTAGGCCAAGAGCTGCTTGGACTGGTTCGCAAAACAGAACACCATCTAATCAACCTCCTGTTGCATTAAAACCTGCAAAAGTTAAGGTAGTTGAAGAGGATAAAGTGGTTAAGAAATCAACCACTAAAAAAAGTGACAAAGACGCAAGTAAAGATGTAAATGAGTGAGGTTAACTCCGTATCAATGGGGCCAAATGATGGTGGCGCCAAGGGGGAGTTTGATCAAGAGCGAGCAGAAAAAGCTGTAACTGAATTACTACATGCTTTGGGTGAGGATCCAAACCGGGATGGTTTAAAAGATACGCCAAAGAGAGTTGCAAAAGCACTTGCTGAAAACTTTGCCGGCCTTTGGCAAAAACCTAAAGATGTTTTAACTACCACTTTTGATATTGGCCATAAAGAGTTAGTAATTGTTAGAGAGATTGAAGTTTTTTCTCATTGCGAGCATCACTTAACTCCTTTCCATGGCGTAGCCCATATTGGTTATATTCCTGGTGAAAGTGGAAAAATTACTGGTATATCAAAATTAGCGCGACTTGTTGATTTGTATTCACGCCGCCCACAGGTACAAGAAAGACTAACTTCACAGATCGCTGACGCACTTGTTGAAATTCTGCAACCAGGTGGTGTAATTGTAATTATTGATTGCGAACATCTTTGCATGTCTATGCGGGGAGTTAGAAAGTCACAAGCGCGGACTACAACTAGCGCGGTTCGTGGCCAACTTTTAAATCCAGCAACTAGAGCTGAAGCAATCTCATTAATTAATCAAAGTAGGTAATTATGAGTAGCACGGTTGTAATGGGAATATTAAATGTCACACCAGATTCATTTGCTGATGGCGGTAAATACTTATCTAAAGAAGACGCTATATCTGGTGGTCGTCGTTTAGTGGTAGAAGGTGCTGACATTATTGATGTTGGTGGTGAATCTACTAGGCCAGGTGCTGAAAGAGTTAGTGAAGAAGAAGAGTTAAATCGAGTTATTCCTGTCATTAAAGAATTAGTAAAAGATGGAGCTGTAGTAAGTGTTGACACTATGCGTGCTGAAGTGGCTAAGCAAGCAATAACAGCAGGGGCTATATACATAAATGATGTAAGTGGTGGACTTGCTGACGAAAAAATGGCCAATGTAATTGCCTCAAATCCAAAGGTGCAATATATCGTTATGCACTGGCGTGGGCATTCAAAGAATATGCAAGAGCAGGCGATTTATAAAGATGTTGTTAAAGAGGTTAAAGAAGAGCTAGATGAGCGAGTTTCATCTCTTTTAAAATCCGGAGTTTCCAATGAACAAATAATTTTAGATCCTGGTATTGGCTTTGCAAAAGATAGTGAACAGAATTGGCAGATCCTGCAAAATATTGATCGCATTCAACTACTTGGTTACCCACTACTTGTTGGTGTATCTAGAAAGAAATTTCTTGGCGAATTAATTAATGCCAAAGATCCAAATGACAGGGAGGCTGCCACGATTGCTCTAACAGCTGAATTAGCAAGGCTTAAAGTTTGGGGCGTTCGAACACATGCAGTTAAGGCTCATAAGGATGCAATTTCAGTTATTGAACGGATGCGCAAATGAGTGATTTAGTAAAAATTACTGGATTAAGTGCAAAAGGTTTTCATGGAATTTTAGATAGTGAAAAACAGCGTGGGCAAAAGTTTATTGTTGATGTTGAAATGAGTGTGAGTGTCAGTAATTTAAAGGATGACTTAAATAAAACAGTAAATTATGCTCAGGCGGCGCAACTAATCCACGATCAAATAACTGGTAAGCCAGTTAGATTAATCGAAACTTTAGCAGAAAATATTGCAAAAACTCTATTAAAAGAGTTTAAAACAGTTAAAGAAGTAAAAGTGATTGTCCATAAACCAAAGGCACCTATATCTTTAAAGTTTACAGATGTATCTGTTGAAATAACTCGCAAAAGATGAAAGCAGTAGTTGCCCTAGGTTCAAATCTTGGTGAATGTAAGGAAAACTTACATACTGCAATAAATCATGTCAATTTAATATTAGATAATTTAAAAATATCACCCTTCATTAAAACAAAACCGGTAGGTGGACCCGAGCAGAATGACTTTTTAAATGCAGTAGTAGTAGGACAATGCAAACTATCCGCAGTTGATTTATTTAGAAAATTACTTTCAATTGAAGATCAAATGGGGAGAGTCAGGGATGTTAAGTGGGGCCCTAGAGTGATTGATCTTGATTTAATTGTTTACGGTGAGCAAGTAATTAACTCAGATTTTCTAAAACTACCCCACCCATTAGCGAAATCTAGAGAGTTTGTCTTGTCTCCTTGGCATGCAATTGATCCAGAAGGGGAAATCCCAGGTGCTGGCAAGATTAAATCTCTTTTGGCATCTTTGAATAGTCAGCGTTAAACTTATCGTCTAGCCCGGTACCCGGAAAGGACTGGAGCATGATTGAAGTCATTAAATCTGTTGATGATTTAGCGCGCCAAAAATGGGATGTATTGGTTCCAACCATGGGCGCACTTCATATCGGACACCAATCTTTAATTAAATTAGCAAAAAAAGAGGGTGAGCGAGTAATTGTTAGTGTTTTTGTAAACCCACTTCAATTTGAAAATAAAGAAGATTTAAAAAATTATCCAAAAAGTATAGATGCAGATATCAAATTAGCTGAAGCTGTAGGTGCTAGTGCTTTGTTTATTCCAAGTGAGCAAGTTATGTACCCTGGTAATATTGAAAAAATTTCAGCAGGAAGCATTGGTGAAATATATGAAGGAGCATCTAGATCTGAACATTTCTCTGGAGTATTAACAGTTGTGAAGCGATTATTTGATTTAGTCAAGCCGAAAGTTGCAGTATTTGGCGAGAAGGATTTTCAACAACTATTTTTGATTAAACAAATGGTTACACAACTTAAAATTCCTATCAAAATTATTTCAGGCCCAACTATCCGTGATAAGTCAGGGTTAGCAGTCTCATCTCGTAATATCAGATTAGGTGAAGACGGTGAAAAAGTTGCACAGGTCATAAGTAGAGCACTAACAAAAGAAAATTTTGAGCAGATGAAAGAAGAGATATCTAGTGATCCAGGTTTTAAACTAGATTATCTTGAAGTAATAGATGAAAACAGTTTTGAAAAAGCAAAAATGAGTACCCAAAACAAGCGGGTAATTATTGCCGGTTGGGTAAATCAGGTCAGATTGATCGACAATATGCCAATGGGGAATCAGAAATGAAACTATTAACTGGCGCACCTGGCTGGAGTACGTCAGCTGATGTAATTGTTATTGGTTCCGGGGTTGCCGGTCTTACCACCGCATTAAATTTAAGATCTTATGGCTTATCTGTTTTATTAGTGACTAAAGCCCGTATTGATGCTGGATCTACCAAGTGGGCACAAGGTGGTATTGCCGCAGCACTTGGACCAGGTGACACACCAGATCAACATAAAAAAGATACATTGGCGGCAGGTGCTGGCTTATGTGACATTAAAGCTGTTGATGTTTTAGTTTCTGAAGGACCAGAAGCTGTTAGAAAATTAATTGCACAAGGTGCTGTCTTTGATAAATCTGAAACTGGTGAGATTGCATTAACTAGAGAAGGTGGGCATCTTAGAAATCGCATTCTGCATGCCGGTGGTGATGCTACCGGCGCTGAAGTTTCAAGAGCTTTATTAGCTGCAGTAAGGGATGACGTAGGTATTGAAATTATCGAACATGCACTAGTAATCGATGCTTTAAAAAGTAAAGCAGGAAAAGTTTGCGGTGTGATTGTGCATGTTATTGGAGCTGGAAGTAGAGACGGTGTCGGTAGGGCACTTGCTCACGCAGTTGTTGTAGCAACTGGTGGTCTTGGTCAGGTTTATTCACAAACCACTAATCCATCTGTTTCAACTGGAGATGGCGTAGCACTTGCACTTAGGGCGGGAGCGAAAGTAGGAGATGTTGAGTTTGTGCAATTTCATCCAACAGTTTTATGGCGAGATTTGGCAAATAGAGGTCAGCAACCGTTAATAAGTGAAGCAGTAAGAGGAGAGGGTGCAATATTACTTAATCATAAAAATGAACAATTCATGATTGGCAAACACCCACAAGCAGATCTAGCTCCGAGAGATGTTGTTGCTAAAGAAATCTTTAATCAGATGCAACTAAGTGGGCAACCGCATGTTTGGCTAGATGCCACAAAATTAAAAGATTTTGTAGACAGATTTCCAACAATCTACGCTTCCTGTATTGCAAATGGAATTGATCCAACTAAAGAAAAAATCCCAGTAGCTCCAGCCTCCCATTACGCATCTGGTGGAGTTATTGTTGATTTAAATGGCCAGTCATCAGTTCCAGGGCTTTATATTTGTGGTGAATCTGCATGTACGGGTGCTCATGGCGCCAACCGCCTTGCCTCAAATTCATTACTAGAAGGATTAGTTTTTGGTGCACGAATTGCAGCAATTTTGGCAAAAGATTTACCTCCACAAGAAGATCCAACTGAAGATGACAACACGATGTTACTTGATCCCAAAATATTATTACCACTTCAAATCTCAATGAGTGAAGGCGCGGGAGTTATGCGATCTGAAACCTCACTTCGTAAAACAATGCAGACACTAGAAGAGTTATCAAAGTTAACAAGTAAAGAACCAAGAATTGAAGCTTGGGAGGCTTCTAATCTTTATCTTTTAGCAACAGCCATAGTTAAGTCAGCGCTAATTAGAACCGAATCCCGCGGATCTCATTGGCGCAGTGATTACCCACAATCATCTGATAAGTGGTTAAGTAGAGTTATTGAATATCTTGATAAAGATGGTAATTGGTATAGCAAAGTGGAGGAGATCTAAGTGAATCAACTACGCGATAATTTAAAAAACTTAGGCCTATCTCCTAACCACATATTCCAACAGGTAAAAGATGCAATTAGTGAAGATCTCGCAGGTGGGCAAGATTTAACCTCTATTGCAACAATTACTCAGTCACAGGTTTCAACTGCTGACTTTATAACTAGAACAAATGGTGTAGTTAGTGGGCTACATGTTGTAGCCGCTGTCCTTGAATACTGCGGAGTTAATCATTATGAGGTATTAGTAGATGAAGGCGCTAAAGTTTCGGTGGGTAAAGTTTTAATTACTGCGCAAGGAAATACTCAAAAAATATTATTAGCCGAACGTACCGCACTTAATTTTCTATCCCATTTAAGTGGTATTTCAACTGTTACAAATCAATGGGTTAGTGAAATTTCTGGGACTAAATGTCAGATAAGAGATACTCGTAAAACTACACCAGGACTTCGAATGTTAGAAAAATTTGCAGTT
>JAQCGQ010000015.1 GCA_027730465.1 Actinomycetota bacterium
GCATCCGCCACTTACTATCAGGGTTTGTAGTTGTAATTCCAACTGCAATTACTTCATTACTAATGCCAAGGGCAAAAGCGGCAGCAGCAGCACCAAGTGCGTTTGGGATCTGATGCTCACCTAATAATTGAAGTGAAACTGGATTTCGCCCATTTGGAGTTACTAGATCAAAGTGGGCATAACCGCCAGGTAATTGAATATCTGCTGCTCGAATCATCGAAGTTTCACCAAAATTAATTATTTCTAGGGGTAGACCAGTAGCCATTTTTGGTGTCCAGCTGTCGTAGCTGCCAAGAACAGCAGATTTGCCTGATTGCAAATTTGTGATCAACTCGGATTTAGTTTTAGCAATCGCTTCAACTGATCCAAACTCACCAATATGAGCTGAGCCAACTACTAATACTACGCCTACATCTGGTGAACTAACCTTAGTTAATTTTGCAATATCACCTAAATGCCTAGCTCCCATCTCCACAATACAAAACTTTGTACTTTCTTTACATCTTAAAAGTGTTAATGGAACACCAATCTCGGTATTAAAGTTTGCCTCTGTGGCAACACACTCACCTGCAGATTTCAAGATTGAATATAAAAATTCCTTTGTTGTAGTTTTACCTTGTGATCCGGTAATACCTATAACTTTCATTTCAGTAAGGCGCCCTCTAACAAACTCAGCCAGGGTTAGCAGTGCTTGACTAACGTCTGCTACAACAATTGATGGTGCGCTAACTGGCTTTGAAACTAACGCAAATTTTGACCCAGATTTAATTGCATCTTGCACAAAGGCATGACCATCAACATTGACGCCCTCAAATGCGGCAAAAAATGTCCCGCCCTTTGCATTTGCAGAGTTAATTACTGGATATTGATCGATAACTGTATCTGCGGGCAGGTTCTCTAATTTACCCGAAAGAATTTTTGCAAGTTCTGCAGCTGTAGTTTTTATCATTTTTTTAATACTCGCTTTATTGAATCAGCTAACTCTATTCGGTCATCAAATGGTGTAGTGATTCCATTAACTTCTTGGCCACTTTCGTGTCCCTTTCCTAGAACCAATACAAAGTCACCTACGGATGCCTGCTCTACTGCAAAATTAATAGCTGCTCCGCGATCCTTAATTACAAAACCTTTCTCTGCAAGATCAATTCCTGCCACCATTGCTTTGAGAATTTCATTTACAGATTCACTTCGTGGATTATCACTTGTGAAGATTGCCTTATCACTTCCGACAAATAATGCTTGCCCCATTAGCGGACGCTTTGAAATATCTCTATCTCCACCGCAACCTAAAACTGCAATTACTTTACCCTTAGTCAACTTATTTGCTATTTCTAAAACTCTAGCTACCGCATCTGGTGTGTGAGCATAATCAACTAAAGCAATAAATTCTTGACCAACTTTAATCTGTTCTAATCTGCCCGGAACGCTCGCCAACTTTGCAATAGCAGATGAAATTTTAGCTTCTCCTAACCCAGCTTTGCTTGCTAGGGCAACAGCTAGTAAGAGATTGTCTAGATTAAATTCACCAATTAATGGGAACTTTCCACTAATTTTCTTACCATCTCTACTATTGATCTCTATCTCAAACCCACTAAGCTTTGATTCAATCTTTTCATAATACCAATCTGCGTTTTTATTATTTCTTGAGACTGTTTGAGTAGGGATAGTAACTTGCTTGCTTAGTTTTAAACCATATTCATCATCAATATTAATGACAGCACTTTCTGCATACTCTTTTGAAAATAGCTTGGCCTTGGCCAAAAAGTAATTATCCATATTTTTATGATAATCCAAATGATCTTGAGTCAGATTTGAAAATCCAACTACTTTAAACTTTGCACCTTTAACTCTTAGTTGATCAAGGCCATGACTACTTACTTCCATTACAAGGTGATTTAAATTTTTACTTACCATCAGAGCAGCTAATGCTTGTAACTCATCTGCTTCTGGAGTAGTTCTCAATCCGTCAAGTAATTGACTACCCACTTCAACTCCTAATGTTCCAATTAAACCTGGATTTAATCCACTCAATTGCCAAATCTGTTTTAGGATATTACTGGTTGTGGTTTTTCCATTTGTGCCAGTAATACCAACTGAGGTTAGTTTGGTAAATGGTTGGTCATAGACCCATGCTGATAGCTCTCCCAGGATTTCACGCGGTGAAGGATGAATGAAGCTTGGGATAGAAAGGTCAAGCTTTTTATCACTTAAAACTGCCACTGCGCCGTTTTGAATTGCTTGATCAACAAAATTTGCACCATGAGTTTTTCGCCCAGCTAAGGCAACAAATATGTCACCTTTTATTACTTGAGCAGCATTAATTGCAATTCCAGAAATTTTGATATCTCCACTAAAAATATTTTTATCAAAAGTGGAGAGAGATTTATGCGTTATATGTGCTGGTCTGGCGCTCATTTATCAAGCTCCACTCTTTGGAGTAATTTTACTGCGCTGCTTTAAAGCTGCCTCTGTTAAAGAGTAAAAAGTCTTAGTTTCAGCAGTGGGTGAAATGCGCTGATTTTGCAGGACAAATCCCATAACTTTTTTAAAAACCGGCCCGGCAAGCACACCGCCCCAATGCATACCTTTTGGATCTTGAATAGTCACACTAACTACGTACTTTGGTTGATCAGCTGGTGCAAACCCGATAAATGATGCGGTGTATCCGCTGTAACACTTACAAGCGGTGTTATATCTTTCAGCAGTGCCAGTTTTACCAGCAACTCGATAACCAGCTATTGCGGCAGAGGGTGCTGTGCCATTTTTTGAAACTACATTCTCCATCATCGCTCGCATATTTATAGCTGTTTGTTCACTTAGTACTCTAATTGATTCATTTGCACCGGCTGGTGTGTATTTTCCACTTTCGTCAACAACGCCAGCAAGGATTGAAGGTTTTACTCTAACTCCATTATTAGCAATTGTGGCAAATACTGAGGTGGCTTGCATTACTGTTAGTGAATAGCCCTGACCAAATGAAATCGTTGGAAGTGATGTGCCAGACCAATTCTTAACAGGGTGCAAAATACCAGCAGATTCACCTGGTAACTTCGAATTTGTACTCTGGCCAATTCCAAACTTGGTTAGATACTTATATAGATTATCTTCACCTAATTTTTGGCCAATTTGAATTGAACCAGTGTTGCTGGAAACTGCTAATAAACCAGTGGTGGTTAGCCTTTGCGTAGGGTGCTTCTCATGATCACGGAATATTCCATCAGAAACCTTCATCGAATATGGAATTGAAAATACAGTCTCAGGTGTGATTAAACCTTCTTCCATCGCAGCTGCAACGGTGATTACTTTGCCTGTTGACCCTGGCTCATAAACCTCTTGCACAGATGGATTATTTAATTTATCCACTGTAATTGTGCTTGGTACATTTGGGTCAAAGGTAGGAGCACTTGCTTGCGCAAGAATTTCACCAGTTTTTGGGTCCATCACAATAACTGTGCCCGATTTTGCTTTTGACGATGCAACAGCTTGGCTAATTGCGTTTTGTGCAACCCATTGAACATCTCGATCAATTGTTAAACGAATACTTGTTCCTGATTTTGCTTCAACTCTTATTTCTTCAGAACCAGGAATTATGTTTCCACGCCCATTTGCGTATACATATTTTCCATTTGTGCCGGATAAGATGCTGTTTAAACTACTTTCAAGTCCACCAGACCCAACACCTTGATCATTTACTACTCCAATAAGTGAAGCAGTTAATTTTCCACTTGGATAATCTCGAATATAGCTACGCTCTGGTACAAAGCCGCCAATTCGTTTATTAAGATCACTTTTAGTTTTAACTACTCTTGTGTTGTAAGAATTAATTGCATTATTTACTTCTCGCCAAACTGATGGCTGCACATCCTTAGCTATTAAAACATAGCGTTTTTGACCAGTAAGACTTGGCAGCAACTCTGCTGGATTCATCCCAAGAATTGGCGCAACCACCATTGCTGTATTGATTGGATCATTAACAACTGTTTGATCGACCGCAATATTGATTGCTGAAATGCTTCGAGCAAGCTCTACCCCATTGATATCGTAAATAGCACCTCGAGGTGCAAGTAAGGTGGCCGATTTGCTGAGTTCATTGTCTGCTCGTTCGACATAACCCTTTGCGCGTATTGCTTGAATCTCAATTAATCTAAGTCCGAAAAGTAGAAAAATCACAATTGCAATTGCCACAATTTTTCGAATTCTATCTTGCACTAATTGTTGTTGAGTCATTATTTACTCACCGTTAAATCCAAAAAATGTATTTTATTTGAAGCTATCATGCCAAGATCAATTGCATTTTGAGCTAATTTATCTGGCGATGATTTGGTAGCTAACTCACGTAAAATAGCTTCGCGCTGATCGGAAAGTATCTGCGCCTGTTGTTTCAAATCTTGAAGTACAAATGCATCTTCTGTGAGTGCTGTATTTATCACCAGCAAAGCTAGGAGGCCGATTGTAAATATACCTACTAGGAACAATCCAAAGGTGCGATCTGCTGCCACCTGACCCGTTTTAGTATCTGGAACTAATCGCAGCACTACTTGGTTTGTTTTTTCTCTAACTATTTTGCGTGAGATCTCAATTGCAGGTGCTAAGTCAAATATCGCCATTAGGCAGCCACCCGCTCAATTGCTCTAAGTCTCATAGATTGCGAGCGCGGATTTATATCCTGCTCATCCTCATCAGCACCTTGGCTGCCACTTATTAGCAACTTGTAACTAGCTGCTGAATCTGGCAACTCAACTGGTAACTGCAGTGGAGTTTTAGATTTACATACCTGCATAAAATGGTTCTTAACTATTCGATCCTCAAGTGATTGATAGGACATGACAACAAGGCGGCCGCCAATAGTTAAAGCTGATAATGCTGCTGGAATAGCCCGCTCCAGTATGGCCAACTCTTGATTAACCTCAATTCGAAGGGCTTGAAAGGTTCGCTTTGCTGGATTACCACCGGTGCGCCTTGCTGGTGCTGGGATTGAATCTTTAACAATCTCAGCTAAGTCTTTGGTGGTATTTAGAGCTGCTTTATCTCTAGCTTTAATAATGTTTTCGGCAATTTTGCTGGCAAACTTTTCTTCCCCATAGTTTTGTAGCAATTTAGCTAACTGGCCATGGGTATAAGTGTTTAAAACTATGGCTGCTGTAGTTGGGCTACTTTGATCCATTCTCATATCAAGTGGCGCCGCTTGTGAGTATGAAAATCCCCGATCTACTTGATCAAGTTGCATAGACGAAACACCTAGATCAAAAAGAATTGCGTCCGCGGCCGCTACATTGGCCTGCCTAAGAGCAAGTTGAATTTCATCATAAGTAGTGTGACCAAAGGAAATTCGTTTTACATATTGGCTTAGATTTGATTTTGCAATCTCTAATGCATCTAAATCTCTATCTATTCCGATTAATTTCAAATTCTCAAAGCGTTCTAAAAATACCTTAGCATGTCCACCTAATCCCAAAGTAGCATCGATTAAAACAGGATTATTTTTATTTATAATTGCAGGGGCTAGCAGTTTTATACAGTCTTCTAATGCAACTGGAATGTGTGTTACATTCGCGTTCATTGCCTTCCCCTCTTTCTCTTCTAATTTTCTTTTATAATTACCACTTTTTACTACTAGATATCTACTTAGGTCACCGCCACTTGACGGAGCTTTAGTTAATAACGCGCGGCACCGGGGAAGTGGCGCCGCGAATATTTAAGTGGCGTAAGTGGCGGTGGCCTAAATAGATATTTAGTTGGATTAAAACAATCCAGGCAGCACCTCCTCAGAAACATCAGCAAATGTTTTTTCGCGATCTGCTAAATACTTACTCCATGCGGTTGCATCCCAAATTTCAAGGCGAGTATTCGCACCAATAACTACACAGTTTTTTTCTAAAGTGGCATAGCTTCGAAGTCCTACTGGAATATTGACTCGACCTTGATTATCTGGCACCTCATCATGGGCGCCAGCAAACATCACTCTTAAATAATCACGAGAATTTTTTTGTGTAACTGGTGCTTGCCGCAATCTTTCAGTTATTAAAGCAAATTCAGCGGCGGGAAAAACATAAAGGCAATGTTCTTGACCTTTAGTTATTACTAAACCATCTGCTAAATCTTCTCTAAACCTGGCGGGCAGAATTAATCTGCCCTTTTCATCAAGTTTTGGTTCATGGGTGCCAAGGAACATCACTTGACCTCCCCACGCTTAAGTTATAGCTCAGGTCACCACTTTACTCCCTTTTTCCCCACTTTCAACCCTGTTGGCCCACTTTCCTACCCTGTCCCTCCCCATTGGCACCCCCTTTAGCGACTAGGCCCATTTGGGGCCTTTGGGCATAAAAAAACCACCCATACGGGTGGTTGCCTTGGCCAGATTAGATGTTAGTTATCGTTATTTCGCTTATCCCATCTCTGCTCTAGATTACCGCCCCAGCCTGGCTTCTTAATCCGTGCCGAAGTAGAGCCGACCTTGATATTGGTAATAATTAATATCAGCCCAGTTAAGGAGATTAGAAAGGCAATTACCCCAACTGCAGTTGCCTTAGCAATTAACCCACTGATTAAAACCAGAAGCCCAACTACTAAAATGCCTAATCCTAAAAGCGCTCTAGAGCCTTGGCGGGTGCGGGCCTTTCCGGTTAGGGTTGAAAGTAGCCGTGGATCCTCTTGCTCAAGGGCAGCCTCCATCTCGGCCAGAAGCTTACGTTCATGATCAGAAAGTGCCATATTCGCAATATAGAGCAATTATTAAAATTTTAAAACTTAACCACTGTTATCTTCATCATCCTCGCTCACCAACCGGGCTGGCCTAAGGCTCATGCGGCCGAATTTTTCCTTAACTAGGTCAACTGCCCGATCCACCTGTGGCCAACCGCTCTCGCGCTGGCCTAAAACCATCTGCTGCAAATCTTCATTTTCTACCAATGAATCCAAACCAACTCCGACTAGTCGAATTAAAGCCTTATCCAAATTAAGGGCTAAGTAAAGCGCCCTTACCGCTTCAAAAATCTCTTGTGTGCCAGTAGTTGGCAGATCTAATGTCTTTGATCTTGTAATAGTTTTAAAATCAGCAAATCTAACTTTAATTGTAATTGTATTGGCGGCTAAGCTTTTCTCTCTCATTCGTTCAGCAACTTTTTCAGTTAGCCGTAGGTACTCTTTCAATATCTCTTCCTGCTTATCAATATCAAAACTAAAAGTTTCAGATGCACTAATACTTTTTTCAATATGTTCAGTTATAACATCTCGATAATCTCTCCCCCAAGCTAGTTCATATAGTGAAGCACCACTTGCTTGACCTAATATTTTTATTAGAGTAGTTCGAGGCGTATTGGCAATATCAGCAACGGTAAACAATCCCATTTTTGCTAACTGTTCATTTGTTTTTGCACCTACCCCCCAAATTTGCGATGCTGGCAGTGGATGCAGAAAATCAAGCATTTTATCTGGATCTATTTCAAGTACGCCATTTGGTTTGCAGGCAGCCGAGGCAATTTTTGCAATAAATTTATTATGGGCAATTCCGACTGAACAGGTAATTTCCTGCTCTTTTTCCACTCGCTTTCGAATTAAATCTGCGATATCTCTACCGCCTCCAAGTAAACGCCTTGCACCTGTTACATCTAAAAATGCTTCATCTAGTGAGATTGGCTCCACATTAGGTGTGACATCATTAAATATCTGCATTACATGTTTTGATACTTCTGAATACTTTTCAATATCTGGTGGTATAAACACAGCATGTGGAGCTAAAGCTTTTGCCCGAAAAATCGGCATGGCAGAATGAATTCCGTATTTCCTTGCTTCATAATTTGCTGCCGATACAACGCCTCTAATTCCAGCGCCAACAACAACTGGCTTGCCTTTTAATTTAGGATTATCTCTCTCCTCAACGGATGCATAAAAAGCGTCCATATCAACATGCAAGATAGTGGCGATATTTTCACGAGACACACCCTAAGTTTAGTTTATCTACCTGACATCAGGGTTTAATCTGTACCAAATAGCCGAAATAGGCTATGACAAAGTAATGGAGAAAAATGTCAGTAACTGAAATCATATTAATCGTAGGTCGAGTGCTTTTTGCTCTACTTTTCATTAGTTCAGGTGTTAATCACTTTGCACAAAACTCTGCAATGACTGCCTACGCTCAATACAAGAAAATTCCCATGGCAAAGATAGCTGTTTACTTGAGCGGCTTGATACTTGTGCTTGGTGGAATCTATATAGCGCTCGGCTTCTACGCCGACCTAGGTGCACTTTTAATTGCAATCTTCTTAATTCCAACCGCATTTTTAATGCATGCCTTTTGGAAAGAAAGTGATGCAACAGCTAAATCAAATGAGAGAATTGCTTTTTTCAAGGATCTCTCCCTGGCTGGTGCTGCTTTAATCATCTTCGCTCTCCTTCGAGGTGGAGCTGATTTTGGAAGCAATGTAGGAACTCTACTTTTCTTTAGCTAATCATTTAAAAAACCACCCACTAAAATTTTTTAGTAGTGGGTGGTTTTTTCTTCCCAAAAAGTAATTATCTGTGAAAGTATCTACACATGAGCGCCACCTTAATACTTACCGCCATCGCATCTGGTGCTTTCATAGGGGCAGTCTTGGGACTAATTGGTGCAGGTGGGGCGATGGTCTCAGTTCCTATCCTGCTCTACTTATTTGATTTCTCACCACTTCAGGCCACAACTGCCGCACTTGCAGTAGTTTTTCTAGCATCTCTTGCCGGAGTTATCCCAAAGTTTAAAAGTAAAGATGTATTAATAAAGGAAGCTGTAACAATTTGGGTACTCGGTCTTATCACAAATATTGGCCTAGGTTTAATAGTTACAAAAATCCCTGACCTAGTAATTCTTATCGGATTTTCACTAGTATTAATAGGAGCTGGCTACTCAATGCTTCGTGCTCCAATTAGTGCTAAGCCAGAAAAGAAGATGCCAGTTTGGGCTTTAATACTTTTATCACTTCTAATTGGGTGCCTAACTGGATTATTTGGTATCGGAGGTGGTTTTTTAGCAATTCCTGTATTAATACTTTTCTTTCATACACCTCAAAATAAAGCAGCTGGCACATCACTTCTAATTATTGCAGCAAATTGCTTAACCGCTTTACTAGCAAAGCATGCTATTTGGGGTGAAATTAATTGGAGCTATCCACTGATAATTGCAATCTGTGCGCTCATAATCGCTTCGATATCCTCACACCTAGCCCCTCGTACACCAACTGTTCACCTAAAACGAGGCTTTGCATTTTTATTATTCGCAATAGCTGCATTTACGATTATCACAGAATTATTTATTTAAGGGGATCCATGAAGACACAACGTGCAATCGGTATGGAGTTTATTGGAAGTTTGATACTGGCAGTAGCAATAGTTGGTTCAGGACAGATGGCATCTAATCTGACTACAGACTCTGGCCTTAGATTATTTATTAATGCATTGGCTACTGGAATTGGTTTGGCCTTTGTAATCCGATTAGGGGTTAAAACTAGCGGATCTCATTTTAATCCGGCTGTAACTTTGATTATGCTTTACCTGAAAAGAATCAAACCTAAATTATCACTTGGCTACATAGTTGCCCAAATTACAGGTGGAATTTCGGGGGTAGCACTTGCAAACTTTATTTTTGATCAATCAGTCCTAGCCCAGTCATCTACAGTGCGAAGTGGTTCAAACTTATTTGTTTCAGAGGTGCTGGCTACAGCAGGCTTGGTTTGGATAATTTTAAGATTTCCTAAACGTGATGACTTAATCGCTGTATACGCCCCACTATGGATAATTGGCGGAATTCTTTTCACTTCAAGTACTGCATTTGCAAATCCAGCAATGACTATCGCCCGCTCTTTTACAACCTCAATAACTGGAATTGCTAATGAATCTGTTTTAGCTTTTATTCTTGCGCAATTAATTGGTGCATCTATTGGACTAGCCGCTGCGCTTTATATTACAAATCCAAAACTTGAAGCAAATGAATAAACCTTCAGTTCTATTTGTCTGCGTACATAACGCTGGCAGATCGCAAATGGCGGCTGCTTTCTTAACGCATCTGACTCTCGGTAAGGTTGAAGTTAGATCAGCTGGATCTGCTCCTGCTGACGCAATTAATCCTGCGGTAGTTGATGCATTAAAAGAGGTTGGTATAGATATATCAAATGAAATACCCAAGGTTCTGACAACATCAGCAGTTGAGCAATCAGATGTTGTAATAACTATGGGCTGTGGGGATGCTTGTCCATTTTTTCCTGGTAAGCGATATTTAGATTGGGTACTACCTGATCCTGCTGGGCAAGGTGTTGCAGATGTTAGACCAATTCGAGACCAAATAAAAAAACTAGTTGAGGAATTAATTCCTATTCTGTTTAAATCTAATTAACGGTATCTCGACAGGACTCTTGCCATTCCATAATTCCACCTATTAAGTTGTAAACGTTGGCTATACCCATTTGCTCCATCACTTCAGATGCGAGCACTGATCTCTTTCCTGATCTACAGTAGACTGCATAACTTTTTGACTTATCAAGTGCAGTAACATCGGCGGTGAAGTAATCGCCTTGAACATCAATATTAAGCGCATCTGGTATATGACTTTGGTTAAATTCTTCAAAGGTTCGAACATCAAGTACGACAACATCTTTTTCCGTTATTTTTTGTGCAAATGTTGATGCATCGAGATTTATCATTAGAAGGTAATCTTATCGTTATGAAACTTGCAATCGAGTCCTTTGGAACGGGTGAGCCATTAGTGCTCATTCACGGCATGGGCTCTGCAGCCACAGCGTGGAAGCCAATAATTAGTGATCTGAAGAATAAATTTAAGGTTGTCACAGTTGATTTACCAGGCCACGGTAGGACCGCTTTTTCGCCAGTACAGCCAATGGATCCAACCTCACTAGCGCAGCTTGTTATAAAGAATTTGAATAGTTTAGGAATAGATAAATTTCACCTAGTTGGTAATTCACTTGGAGGCTGGATTTGCCTTGAAATAGCGGCTAGTAATCCTGAAAATGTTGAAAGTATTACCGCACTTGCCCCAGCTGGATTATGGCTAACACCTTTCACTTCAAGATACCCAGGTGAAGTAGCGCTTAGATTTATGGCAAGTGGAGTAGAAAAAGTTGCGCCATCATTCTTAAATTATACCTGGGCAAAAAAAATCGGATTTGAAACAGTTTCACCTCGTTGGCGCGAGTTAAGTTATGAACTCTGCCTTGACGCCACAAATGCAATGGCAAGTTCAACTGGATATTTTCCAGCTTGGGATGCACTTCTTGGAAAAAGATTTGATAGGCAAATTACAACTTCGATCCCAATTACAATAATTTTTGGCGATAGTGATCACACACTTCCCCAAAAGACTTGCCAAGAGCGCTCTTTAGCTCCCACTCACGCAAAGTGGATTGTTTTGCCACAAACTGGTCATGTACCTATGTGGGATAGCCCAAATGAGGTTACATCTGGAATTATGTCAACTACCGGAGTTACTAAATGATTACTGTTGTGTATTTCTGGCAAATTAAAAAAGTATTCCTACCAATTGCCATACTTTTTATGGCAATTCATAAGTTTGTGCTAATGAGATTGCCAGGTGTGTCATTTGTGAAACTACTTGGAACTGGAAAAGGTGAGAGTTTTACTCCAAAAGATGCCAATCCATATAGATGGGGCGCTTTAGTTACAATCAAGGAAAATCACTTAGAT
>JAQCGQ010000016.1 GCA_027730465.1 Actinomycetota bacterium
TGAGATAGTTAAGCCAACTTTTCCATCAGATGCAATCTTGCCACCACCACCTGGCTTAGATTCAATTATCCTGCCTTTCGGGATATCCTCACTAAATACCTCTTCAATTATTTCTAAACCTAAGCCGATTGATTCTAGTGATTTTTCCGCTTCAGCCTGATTCATTCCAACAAGAGATGGCACTGAAATTTTGCCAATACTTAATAGTTTATAACCCCCAAAAATTAAGATAACCAATAGAAAAAGCGAAATTATTCGATTTCGTTTAACTCTTTTAGAAACCTTACGTTTTTTCGTCCCAATTGAATCTTCCAGTTTGCTGATTTTGTTTGGCTTTGTTGAAATTAATTGAGATGTTTTCTCTTTTAGCCCTTCAAGTGCTGATCCGACTGAAACTTTGCCTCGCTTAGCAACCTTCTTAGTTATCGATGGTGGTAAATCAAGATCCAAACTCATTTGTCTTTTCTTCGGATCAATTTGTGCTTGGATTTCTCGGAATCTGCTAAGAAATTCTTCAGCATCTTTTGGCCGGTGATCAGGATTAGGCGCTGTTGCTGCGTACACAAGTTCTGAGATAGGTACTGGAATAGCGCTATTAATATCCTGAAGTGCTGGAATTCGATCATTAACATGGCGGTAAGCAATTTGAATTGGCGTCTCACCCTCATATGGTTTTGCGCCAGTTAGCATCTCAAATAAAACAATTCCAACTGCGTAAATATCACTTCTAGCATCAGCTACTCCACGCTGTACCTGCTCAGGTGATAGATAAGAAACACTTCCCAGCACCATACTTGATTCAACTGTTATAGTTTGCGCGATGGCCGTATTTCTTGCTAACCCAAAGTCTGCAACTTTTACTCGCCCATCCTTTGAAATTAAAATATTTTCTGGCTTAACATCACGATGTATGATTCCAATTTTATGTGCCGCAGTAAGTGCACTTAACACTGGATTCATTATTTGAAACATCTGCTCGATAGATACCGATCCTTGTTGATTTAAAAAATCTCTTAAAGTACTTCCTTCTACCAATTCCATAACAAGAAAAACTGCCGGTGGCCCACCTTCATTCCAACCCTGATCTTGTATTGAAACAATATTTGGATGTGATAGTGCAGCAGTTGCTTTAGCTTCTTTAATAAATCTTGAGACAAAGGCCTCATCATTTGCAAGATGAGCATGCATGATCTTTACTGCAACGGGTCGATCTAATCTTGTATCCATACCAGCATAGATTGTTGCCATTCCACCAGATGCGATTAGTCGCTGCAAAAGGTAGCGATTATCAATTAACTCACCCGTGAGGTCAGACACGGTGAAAGTTTAGAGATCAGACTTGAAATTAGAGTTTAAGGCGCGCCCTCTAGGGTGTAATCCGCTCTAATCTTTGTTAATTCTGCTAAAAAATGATTATTTTGATCAACTAAAAATTTTAACATTTCATTCCTTACCTGCTCGCCATCACGGGCAATTACTCGATCAAACCCAACTTGAGGGTCTATTTGTATCCAAACTAACTTATCTACGTACTCACTAAATTTTCTTTGCCCAGATCCGACACCTTCTACAATTAAATACTTTGATTGGTTAACAGATTTCATTACATCAAACCTATTTAACTTCCAATTAAAACACTGGTATTTAACTGGAAGTTGCATCATAAAAGGTTGAAATAATTGAGAAATGACTCTAGCTGTTAATTTTGCTGATAGTGGATCATTCCAACCGTCATAGAGATCATCCATATGGATAACTTGAGCATCTGAAAGATCATTAACTAGTTTCTGGGCCAAGGTAGTTTTACCACTACCAGCTGGCCCATCAATTGCGACCACGATTGGGCTATCAGATTGAACTTTTCTTAATTCTGATTGCAGCTTCAAATACTCCATCAAGTCTCCTTGTTATTTGCTGTTGATTCTCTACCCCAACGGATCCAACCCCAAATCGCAATTCCAGTAAATATCATGTACAGGACACCAGTTAGATATAACTCACCCTTAAAATATTGGTATGTATAAGCAGCATCTACAACAAACCAAAGTGGCCAGGCTTCATACCTTTGCCAAACCATCAACAATTGAGCTATCACGCTACCTACAAAACCGAATGACTCAATAGCAGAGGATGCTGCGCCAATATTTGTAAGAACAGGCCAGAGTATGAGTGAAGATCCTAGTAGTACAACTAGAAGTAAAAGCCTTTCTTTTATAGTAGATTTTTTTGGTTTTGCGCCATTAGGTCCCCAACCAAACCAACCCCAAATACCTCCAGCTATGAAAATAAATTGCAGTGCTGCACTTGCATAGTAGGTAGATTGAAAAAACAAAACTGCATATAGGCAACTGCCAGCTATCCACCAAGGCCATGTAACTCGTGGGCCGAGCACGCCAAGGATTACACCAATTAGTGATGTTAAAAAAGCTAAAGATTCTAAAATAGACATAGTTACATCCTTTCCAATTCGCATTACCGAACCGGTCAACCGGTCGACTTGAATTTCAAGTCCTCTCAGCTAAATTTCTTAGCTCCCGTATTGGAAATCATAGCCGAAAGTTGATAGAAATTGTCTATAGTTAGCGCGTGCTTAAGTTTGGTTATATAGTAATGCTTCTCTTTACGATTTTTGGGTCTTTTTGGCTTGAAATTGTTTTAAAAATTGGTGTGCTAAGAAGAGTTAAGCGATTGGTCCTAAGTATATTTCCAGTTTCAATTTTCTTTCTAATTTGGGATGCATATGCAATTTCACAAGGCCATTGGTATTTTGATCAAGAACAAATTCTGGGAATTTTTGGTCCCTTTGATATACCCCTTGAAGAGTTTTTATTTTTTACGATTATCCCAATTGCTGCAATTATGACAATTGAGGCTGTGCGCACTGTGAAGAAGCATTGGAAAGTAGGGGATGAGTGATGGTCTATACAGATATCGCAGTTTTGGCATTCTTATTTTCAATATTTTTTGATCTATTCCTGATTAAAACTAAATTACTTAGGCGAGCAGCATTTTGGACAAGTTATGCAATTATTTTACCTTTTCAGTTAATTACTAATTGGTGGTTAACCTCAAGAAATATTGTTATGTATAAGCCGGATGCAATTATAGGAATTAGAGTTGCATCTGCCCCGATCGAGGATCTTTTATTTGGGTTTGCGCTCATACTCTGCGTGATGGCGATGTGGGCATTCTGGGGTAAAAAAGATATTCAAAAAAGGTAATTACCTAGAACTTACTGCCCTTAAATAAGCAGGAGTAGCTACCTTCATTCTTCGCCAATTTGAAGTTTTTGCTCGCTTAGTAAATATTTGATAATCATTTTTTTCAACTTCATCTACTATTCCACAATAAAGTTCACTTGCTGCCTGAATACAAGCCCGGCTTTGTATCGACAACATTTTGATTCCAATAGCAGACTCTCGCTGTAGCCTTCTGACCCTTTCAATCTGCTCCTTTAGTGCACTTTTAATTTGTGGTGTAAGGACTTTATCTTCAAGCATTTCTCGTGTAACACCATGTGATTGTAATTCAGCAATTGGTAAATAAATTCGTCCTCGATCTAAATCCTCACCTACATCTCTAATGAAATTAGCTAATTGAAAGGCTATACCAAGTTTTTCCGCAGCAGAATTTACTTCATCAATTGAGCTTCCTTTTTCTGTGCCAAGTATTGAAACCATTTGTAGACCAATAACAGCTGCTGAACCATACACATACTCCTGAAGATCTTTATACTCTTGATACTCCGTAATAGTTAGATCCATTGTCATAGAATGAAGGAACGCTTGAAAGTATTGAATTGGAATATCAAATCTTCTTACGGTATCAACTAGGGCTTTACCGATTACATCATCACTGTTTCCAGATTTAATATCAGAGATAATACCCTCACCCCACTGTTTTAGTGAGTTAGCTTTTTCTTCATCAGTTAAAGTTGAAGCAAGATCATCTACTATTTCATCTGCGTAGCGAGCAAAGCCATACAGGGCGTGAACAAATGGCCGTTTTACTGGCGGTAATAGGAGTGTGGCTAAGTAATAAGTTTTACCATGTAGTGAATTAAGACGCTTGCACTCTAGATATGAAGTTCTCAGAGCCGGATCAGTTATTCCAGCTTTGGTTAACTCATCCATTTAATTATTTAACTGGCCCAACAATACGCTCAGCAGCTAATCGTCCTGAGATTAATACCATTGGCACACCAACTCCTGGTTGAGTTCCTGATCCAGCGAAGACAATATTCTCGAAACCTTTTGCCAAATTCTTTGGCCTAAATGGTCCTGTTTGAAAGAAGGTATGGGCACTTGCAAATGGTGCCCCCTGTTCCATTCCTTGATTTTTCCAATCAAGAGGTGTTGTTAGCTGTTCTACCTCAATTGCATCGCCAAACCCGTCGTAACCACGATCTTCCAGAGATTTAATCATTTCATCACGATATCTAGGTCCGATCTTTTCCCAATCAATATCAGCACTTAGATTCGGGGTGGGAAATAATACGTAATACGATGATTTACCCGCAGGGGCTAAGGCAGGATCATCTTTTGATGGCACCGTAACTAAAATACTTGGGTCACTCATAAGTGTTTTCTTCTTTATTAGCTCATCAAAGACACCAGCCCATGATTTACCAAAGTGAATATTATGGTGTGCAAGATGATCATAAGTTTTACTAGATCCGATTAATAAAGTAGCACATGAAGGGGAGTACTTAAGGCGTTTAATTGACTGTGGCTGCTTACCAAGTAAATCACGCCAAGCAACTGGTAGATCTGGATTTAGCACCACTACATCACAAGGTATCCGCTCACCCTTATCCGTTAATACTGCAGTTGCCCGTCCGTTTTTTCTCTCAATTGAGGTAACAGTTGAGCTGTATTTAAAAGTAACGCCATGTTTTTCAGCAGCACCAGCAAGTGCGCGCGGAACAGCATGCATTCCTCCCTTAGGAAAGAAGACACCATTGACAGAGTCCATATATGCAATCACAGCGTAAATAGCTAATGCTTGTTGGGGACTCACACCAGCATACATTGCTTGAAATGAATAAACTTTTTGTGTTCTCGGATCCTTAAGAAATTGATTTACCTTTGGCGCTAATCTTCGAAATCCCCCAAGTGCAATTAATCTAGCTAAGTTTGGCGTGAGTAAATTCAATGGTGAATCAATATTTCGATCGATGAAATCTTTCATCTCATACTTATAAAGTTTTGTCACAAATTTAACGTAGCGAGCATAGCCTTCAGCTTCTTTAGAACTAATAGTTTTAGCAATTTCGGCCTGCATTTGATTTGTATCTGCATGCACGTCTAATTGCGAGCCATCATGGTAGAAAGCTCGGTATAAAGGTTTTAATGGAACAAGCTCCAACCAATCCTTAATATCTTCGCCAACGCACGCAAGTGCATCTGAAATTAAATCAGGCATAGTTAAAACAGATGGTCCCGTATCAAATGAATAACCAGATTTTTTTAGCAGACCATTGCGCCCACCTGGTACAGACTCTCGCTCAACAACAGTTACTTTTCGGCCAGCACCAGCAAGCCGCAGTGCTGCACTTAATCCAGCAAGTCCAGCACCAACGACTACAACATGATCAGTTGGTCCCTTTACCTTTGCTGGCATGAGTTAAATCTTTCTATTAGTAGCAAGTATTGCTAATTCTGTTAATAAATTAATTCCTACAGGAGTAATTCCACCATGTTTTAACGCTGCTAGGGAAGCATCTGTTAGTTCTTTGATCATATTTTCTATGTGAGAAGCAGCACCTGTACTGGTAATTATCTCTTGAAGAAGATTAACCTGTTCACTTGTGAGGTTTGGGTCACCAAAGTTTGATTTTAAATCCTTTAATTGTCTATCCGTAGCTCGATCCATAGCTACCGCAATTAGTGCAGTTCGCTTGCCTTCTCTTAAATCATCACCGGCTGGTTTACCTGTTACTGCTGGATCACCAAAAACTCCAAGTAGATCATCGCGCAATTGAAAGGCTTCACCTAGGGGGATTCCATAATTTGTGTAGGCATCAATTAAATCATTAGATGCTCCAGATAGTGAGGCACCAAAGTGCAATGGTCTTTGGATCGTATATTTACCTGATTTATATCTTGCCACCTTAAGTGATCGCTCAATATTTTGTGTTCCAAGAGATTGTTCATAAATATCTAAATACTGTCCAGCCATTAATTCAACTCTCATTTCATCATAAACAGGAAGAGTTCTAATCAACTGATCATTTTTAATACCAGATGTATGTAGCATTTGCGCAGACCAAATTAATGCTAAATCACCAATTAATATTGCAGACGATATTCCAAACTGAGGAGCAGAGCCCACTAGTTGGTTTTTTAAATGCATTTTTTCAAATAGCTTATGAATACTAGGTGATCCTCTTCTAGTATCTGATCCATCCATAACATCGTCATGAATAAGTGCACAGACATGAATTAGTTCAAGTGATGAGATTGCTTTAATTATCTCTGGCGAAGCATCTGCGCCAGCACCTAATAGACCCACATATGCAAATAATGGGCGTAATCTTTTACCGCTATCTAAAAGAAAGGATTCAATTGCCGTGGCAACGGGATCTAATTCGGGGCCAATTTTAGCTAGATATTTATTCTCACTTTTAACAAACTCACTTAGCGCCTGATTTATGGCAGAACGCATGGATTTAATATCGGAGGTCGAAGAAAAACTCACGGTGCAACGGTACCCTGCTTGCTGTGAGCGATTATCTGAGAACCACCACCTTCTCGCTGAAGTTTTCCCCACCCAAAGATGCAGGCGGTGAGGCTCGGCTGCGGCCTGCGCTAGTGAGGCGGCATACCCTATTAGTTGTGCAAGAATGTGAGACTAATTAACTTATGAAGCAGCAGGATTTTTTCATAATTTGGAGCAAACTCCACGGTGATGCAAAAATTGCCGGAATAGTTAAGGCTTGGCTCATAATTTCTTTTGCACTTGTTAAACCGCTTTCAAAACTTAAAGTTACTCCAAATATATTAACGCTTCTTGGCTTATTCTTTGGAATATTACTTTATATAAATGCTCAATCACCTTGGGCTGCACTTATATTAGTTTTATCACTTACCTGTGATGGCATTGATGGAAGCCTCGCGATACTAACTTCAAAATTTTCCAAATGGGGCGCACTCCTTGATTCAACTGTTGATCGAATTACCGAAGTTTTTTGGTTGCTAACTCTTTATAAAATTGGCGCTGATATAAAGATCCTTCTGGTCATAGCTGTTTTTGCATCAGTTCAGGAGTATTTAAGAGCTCGCGCAGGAGGTTTAGGAATGTCACAAGTGGGAGTCGTTACATTTGCAGAAAGGCCAGTTAGAGCTTCATTTATTTTTATTGCACTGATCGCATCAGCAATTGATATTGCAATTATTCCCCAAATAGTGATTTTTTGGCTATTACTGCAAGTAATTAGTTTTTTTATGATTACTAGATTTATATTTGTAAACTTACGTTAGGCCTTACCGATCGCATTCGCGACTATTTCAGCACTTATTCCAACTAGTGGTAAGCCACCACCCGGGTGAGATGAACCACCAACACAAAATAAACCTTTTATTTTTGATCGGTTCTTTGTGCGCAAAAAAGCAGAGACTGCTGAGTTGCTTGAACTACCATAAATAGAACCACCTGGGGCCATCGCATAGTTTTCAAGATCAGCAGGAGTTCTGTATTTCATAAAATCTAATCTAGGGGTGACATTTAAACCAAGATCATCTAACTTTTTAATAATTTTCTGCCCATACTCAGCACCGCCTTGCTGCCAATCCCAGCCACCATCTACTTGGTGGCGAGGTGCGTTAACTAGTACAAACCATGCCTCTTTATTTTCTCCCTTGGTCATTTGGGAGTCTTTTGGTGCACATATATAAATTGTTGGATCCGTAACTGGGATTCGCTTTGTAAAAATATCATCAAATTCATCATCATAATTATTTGGAAAGTAAACATTATGGTGATCAATTGAAACAGCCTCACCTTTTGAATTATCTAAGCCAAGTAGGAGTGAAAATCCAGACAAAGATTTAGTAGCTAATTTCAGTTTTCGTCTTTCAGTTCGTGCTCCACTAACATTTTTAGGCAACAATTTATTATAGATATATTCAGCATCAGAGTTCGCAACTACTAAATCAGATTTAATATCGATTCCATCACTAGTTCTAACCCCAATAGTTTGATTATTTTTTACTAATATCTGCGTTACTAAGGTATTAAATTTGAATTTAACTCCTAAGTCAGTACAGCGTTGCTCAAGTGCTGCAGATAGTTGCCCGACTCCACCTTCAATATGCCAAGCCCCAAATGTGCTTTCAACAAATGCAATAGTCAGTAGTACGGCCGGTGCACTTCGTGGATCACTGCCTGTGTAGGTGGCATAGCGGTCCACAATCATTCGTAGATGTGGGTCTAGTTTTAATTTCTCACTTAATTTGCGAAGTGAAGTAAAAGGTGCGATGTCTTTAATTTCACGAAGTAAGTTTTTACGTTTAAGTAGCGAGAAAATTGATTTTAACTCCGATTCGATAAAAGGTTCACGGGATACTTCCCACATTCGTTCTGCTCGCTTTATTAATTCTTTCCATTGATTACCTGCCACTAGACCGTATGATTTTTCAATTTCAATATAAGTATAAGGATTAGACAGATTTGGAAATAAAACTGAACTACCATCTGAAAAATGATAATTGAATGCAGGGTCAACCGGCTTAATATTTAAAATATGCTCTATACGTTTACCAGTTTTAAGAAATAAATCACGATAAACAGCCGGGAGTGTTAACAGTGATGGGCCTGTATCAAATGCATAGTCACCAAACCATTCAGTTCTACACTTACCACCTGAGCGTTCACTATTTTCATAAATAGTTACATCATGTCCTGCTTTAGCAAGTCGCGCCCCAGCGCTCATTCCACCTATACCTGCACCGATTACTGCAATATTTGCCACTATTTTACCGGCCGATCTCGCCAAGTTAAACTTTTAGTTATTTTACCAAACCATGAATATGCAATTAAGCCAATCAAAAATAATATTGCTATTGGATGTAGTAGGGCTGTGTTCGGCTGAGAATTAGTTCTAATTGAAGAAAAAATTCTACTAAGGAATATTAGGCCAAATGATATTAACCCAATCTCCGAGCCAAATAAAGCGGTAATAAAAGGTAGAACTCCAGTTACGAATAGAAAAGTAATGGCAGCAATACTTCCGAGGGGTGAACCAAAAGCTCGCCAAAGTGATTTTTGATAACCCTTAATTAGTTGCATAGGCGTGTCATACATTTGGCAAGTTGCAACATTACTTGCTTCAGCAACCCCACCCTTGAAACCAGTCTTGAGTAGTTGTCTTGCAATCATCAAATCATCTAAAATTTCAGACTTTATAACCTTAAAGCCACCTGATTTCAAATAGGCATCTCTTTTTATAATAAGGAACTGACCATTTGCCACTGCCATCGATTTAATTGAAAATTTATGACTGATAATTAATGGTACAGACGCAAGCCAAGACCATTGAAGTAATGGCTGAAATAGCCTTTGTATAAATCCACTAGCTATCTGCTTAGGATAAGCAGAAATAAAATCCCAATCTTGCATTTGCTTAATTGCCGAAGCAACTGCATTTGGAGTGAGTCTTACATCAGCATCTATAAAGACCAGATATTTCCCGCTGCTTGCAGTCACTAATTGCTCTAAAGCCCACAACTTACCTAGCCATCCATCGGGTAGTGATTTTCCACTTAAAAGTTTAATATCGGAAAATTCAGATAATTCCCTCACAGTTTGATCTGTTGAGCCATCATCTACTACCAATACTTCAAAATTCTCTAGGCCAATTTGTGAAGTTAGAGTGGCCACACAATTAGCTGCATTCTTCTCTTCATTGCGCATTGGGATTAGAATTGAAACAGATTCACTTACCTTTGCGGACTGATTTCGTACAACTCTAATTGTTAAGCTATTAAGAGTTACAAGTGCTAAGACAAGGCATGATAATGCCAGAGATATTTCCATTAATCGTTAGCTGGTGGGCCAAAACGTAAAACAAAGATATAGGGCAGTAAAATTAATCCAAATACCACTCCACCTATTAGGGCTACTCCTGGTTTATCAAAAAAGAAAATATTTCCAACTACTCCCGCAAATAAAGTCCAAAAAAGAAAAAAATCTGGCACAACAGTAGAAGTTTTAGTCTTTCGTCGATCTACTTGTAAAAACTTATTTAAAATTGCCATTAGACCCATACCGGTTAATAGCCATCCGAACGCATTTGAGAGTGGAATTTCTGGTTGAAAGGGTACGTGCGAACCAGAAAAATCCCATCGCCATCTTTCGGCCGCAACCATTTGTGGATCTAGAAATAAGTCCCAAGCCATCATTCCCAAACCACCATAAAGGAATACCCAATTTTTTGTTATTTTCCGCGCAGCAATTAGTAATGGATGAGCGATCATTACCCATGCGAATGGAACTACTAGCGGTACGCCATATATTTGATAACCCAAAGATCCAGAGTACTCATAATCTCCAAATGGCCAGCCGGTTTTGCTACCAATCTGCTCAATAATTAGGGCATATGTAAATGTTGTCGTTAAGAAAATTAGAGCATAATTAATTCCATACGCAAGTAAGGCATGTATACACATGGCAGCAGCAGCCCAATAAACAGTTGCAATCGTGACAACTCTTAGAGCTTCACCATCAATTAATGGATAAGAAATTTGAAGTACGATTGCAATCGCAGTTGCTATATAAAGTATTGCTATTTTCCATGATGAAACTTGGTGGCGACTATTTCGTTTTGGATAAAACTGGCGTAATGACATGGGGTAATTGTGCCGTATTACTTAAGATTGCCCCGCTCTTGTATAACTGCAAACCGGGAAAATAGCTCTTCTGAGTACCACTTATTCTCTTCAGTCGCCTTTATAGCCTGAGTGTGCGCCTGGCCCTTGTAGGCGAACTCTCTAAGGTGAGCAGAACTTTCCCATAAAGAAAACGTCCCCTGTAATCCAATAGGTGCCTCACCAATTCCTATGGCATTTATCAAACCCGGAGATTGATGAAGACTAATCGTTACTGGTGGAACTGCTCTCCAAAAAACTACATTTTTTCTCCAAACGATTCTTGCTCGAGTGATGGCGGCAATTTTTCCATTCCAATCTAATTTTTTAACTTCAAATGGTTGCTTACCTGACCATAAGCCATGCACGGAAACGGGTTTTAAAACTGCTCTGTACTCTTGCTTTGCAATTTTATTCCATCCTCTAATAGCCTTAGAATTATCCAGATTATCTAAGTGATTTTCCTTGATTGTAACTAAAGCACCCCATCTATATGGATTGGCATCTTTTGGAGTAAAACTCTCACCTTCTCCAGTTCCAAGTAGTTTCACAAATGACACACCTGGCAATCTCATTAGCGCAAACTTATGAAATGCCATAAAAAGTATGGCAATTGGTAGGAATACTTTTTTAATCTGCCAGAAATACACAACAGTAATCATTTAGCAACTCCGGTAGTTGACATAATTTCAGATGTAACCTCAGTTGGGCTATCCCACATAGGTACATGACCAG
>JAQCGQ010000017.1 GCA_027730465.1 Actinomycetota bacterium
TAGCGCAGCAACTAACCAAAGTTAGAAAAGATGGGACTCTAGAATACCTTCGACCTGACGGAAAAACTCAAGTTACTATTGAATATCAGGCAGATAGACCTGTTGCCTTAAATACAATTGTTATCTCCTCACAGCATGCTCCTGATGTTGACCTTGAAAAGAGATTAGCACCGGAGGTAAAGAAATTTGTGATTGATCCAATTATTAAAGAGTTAAACATCGATACAAACAATGTTACGGTGTTAATAAATCCAACTGGTCGGTTTGTAATTGGGGGACCAATGGGAGATGCTGGCTTAACTGGTAGAAAGATTATTGTTGACACATACGGTGGAATGGCCCGTCACGGTGGAGGTGCTTTTTCAGGTAAAGATCCGTCAAAGGTTGATAGATCAGCAGCATATGCGATGCGCTGGGTAGCTAAAAATGTTGTAGCCGCTGGACTCGCTGATTGTTGCGAGGTTCAAGTTGCTTACGCAATTGGTAAAGCAAAGCCTGTCGGCTTATTTATTGAAACTTTTGGCACAGAGAAATTTGATGTAGTAAAAATATCACAGGCCGTAAATGAAGTATTTGATCTTCGCCCTGCTGCTGTTATTCGTGACTTAAACCTGCTGCGTCCGATTTATGGAAAAACGGCTGCTTATGGTCACTTTGGTAGAGAGCTTCCAGATTTCACTTGGGAAAAAACAGATCGAGCTTCTGCTCTCAAGGCACTAGTTAAGTAAGCAGTGGCCGCTCCACTAAAATTAAAGCAACAAAAATCTAGTTCTGTCTATCGAGAGCAGGTTTTAGTATCAGAAAACCTTCCAGTTGCTAGCGTATTAGTTGAAACTCCAGTATCTCATTTAGAGGGAATTTATGACTATCTAATTCCGCAGCATCTCAGTGATGTTGCAACTGTTGGCAGTAAGGTATTAGTAGAGTTTGGAAGAGGTAATGCTGAAGGATTGTTGGTAGGTAGAAAAGCTAAAAGTGAACAAGCTATTCGCTTAAAACCAATTTTGGATTTAACTTCACCTAGTGGAATAGTCACTCCTAATTTAATCAGACATATTGAACTTACTCGCAATCGATTCGGTGGTAGTTTCTGGAGTATTTTAAAATCTGCAATACCTAGCCGAGTTATAAAGGAAGAGAAGCTGCTGGTAACAACTCCTAAACAGCCAAAGAGCATAAGATATGAGTCAACTGAGCTGAGAGATCTGATTGGTAGATCTGACTACGGTTTCTTAGGCAGTAAGGCGCGGATTAAATGGGGAATGAATTTTCCTATTACTTTTGACCCAGATCATTTTTTAATTGAATTAGTAAAGATTAGGGCTCAGGTAAGTCAAATACTGTTACTTGTTCCAGATGAGAAAGATCTTGATCGACTATCCGTGTCCTTAACTAAATTTTTTGGTAGCGATTTGATACAGATTGGCTCTCATTTAAATAAAGGCCTCAGGTATCGAAATTTCTTAAATGCTACTTTTAATTCACCAAAGGTAATAATTGCAACTCGAAGTGGGGCTTTCACGCCGTTATCACTTGGAGCCACAGTGATTGTCTTGTCTGATTTAGATCAGTCACACTATGAACTGCATGCACCGGGATGGAACACAAGAGATGTAACACTGCTTCGAGATAATCAAACATCACTAATATTTATTTCATCCTCTCATTCACTAGAGATTTCAAGGCTAATTGATATCGGGTGGCTTGAGAAGAAGAACTACCGTCAGAAAAACAATCTCAAATTTGCAACAAATGAGATAGGCAATTCATTTATCCCTGTGATTAAAAAAGGGATTATAAATGGGAATGCTTTAATTTCGGTAGCTGAAAAGGGTTACGCAAATCTTTTTCTCTGCTCTAAATGTCGAAACACTGCAAGTTGTGAGTGCGGAGGTAAGTTGCAGATTCAGAGATCAAAAAACATACCTCAGTGCTATATCTGCCAAAAGAAGTATCCAGAATGGAAGTGTATATTTTGCTCGGGCAACCGACCGTTTGTGATCGCAAAAGGCATCGACCGAACAGCCGAAGAAATTGGTAAAGCAATACCAAAGTTTCCGATTCTAATTTCATCCGGAAGCAAACAAATTAAAAAACTTCCAACTGGTAATTATATTGTAGTTGCCACGCCAGGATCTGAACCAAGTGAGCGATATAGCGCTGTTGTAATGCTAGATGGTGAAAAAGTATTCAATCGTCCTTCGTTAAGATCTGAGGAGTTAGCAAAATTTTCCTGGTTTTCTCTTCTTAATATGGCCGCACAGCATTCTGAAATATTTCTTTCACTTCCAAATAACCATCCAGTTGTTCAAGCAATGTTGAAAATGGATCCAACATCAGCAGCCTCGTACGAGTTAAATAGTCGCAAGCAAGCCAAATTGCCGCCTTTTTTCCGAGTCGCAGTTGTTTGTGGGGATAATGCTGAAATATCAAAATTTACTGAAAATTTGAAAAGCAGTGAAAGCAAGTATGAAATTACCGGACCAATAAAAATTGATGGCTATCAAAGTAAAGTTCTTATTAGAGTAGATCTAGAGCAAGCGCCGTTACTAGTTGATCTATTAGATGACATAACTAAGGTACAAGGTGTTAAATCCAGGAAGATTTTTACGGTCCGATTTGATCCGTTTGATCTTTAGGCTGTGCGCTGAAGTATCATAAGCACATGGCAATTCAACCAATTCGATTATTTGGTGACCCAGTATTAGTTACTCCAGCAGTTGAGGTAGTGGATTTTGATAAAGAACTTCGTCAGTTAGTAGCTGATTTAACACAAACAATGCAGGCGGCTCCTGGAGCTGGGTTAGCTGCTCCACAAATTGGCGTGCCACTGCGAGTATTTGTTTGGGATGTAAATGAGGAGATTGGCCACCTTATTAATCCCTCACTTGATCTCAGTGTGGAAATGCAAGAGGGTGAAGAAGGATGTCTATCTTTTCCAAATTTAGTTTATGAGACACCTCGAGCATTTAAAGCCATTGCAAAAGGTTTTAATATGCATGGAGAGCCAGTTGTTATCGAAGGTACTGAGCTTTTAGCCAGATGCCTACAACATGAAACAGATCATTTAAATGGAGTGCTATTTATCGATCGAATGAACTCTGAACAGCGCAAAATAGCTATGAAAGAAATCAGAGAGTCAGAATGGTTTGGTGTTGCCACTGAAGGTGGGAAGTCACCAATAGTTAAAGTTTCACCTCACTCAACATTTGGTCTAGGTCTTTAAAACTTTGAATGTATTAGTTGCTTCATCATCACCGGTTGCCAGACCGCTAATCGCTGCTTTGATTGCTAGTAAAAAACATGAATTTCGAGGAATAATCACTAATCCAGATAAAGCTACTGGTCGAGGCATGCAGATAGAGGCAAATGAGCTAGCAGTTTGGGCCTCGCATGAAAATATATCAGTATATAAACCAGAAACAAATGATGATCTAAAATCATATATTTTATCGATGAAGATTAATCTTGTAATAACAATTGCCTACGGAAAATTAATTCCACAGGATCTTTTACAACTGCCAAGATACGGCTGGATAAACGTGCATTTTTCTAAACTTCCAAAATGGCGGGGAGCAGCGCCAGTTCAATGGGCAATTCTTTCAGGTGATACAACTAGTGGGATAACAGTTTTTCAACTGGATAAAAATATGGATACTGGTCCAATTTATTTAACCCAAGAAATTGACATAAACCCAATTGAGAGATCTGAAGAGTTATTAGATCGATTGAGCATAATTGGCGCCGATCTTGCAATAAGGACAATTGATCTAATTGCTCAAAATGTGCCACCTTCACCACAATTAAATACTGGCGCGTCAGTTGCACCTAAATTTAGAAAAAGTGATGGAAAACTCGATTGGAGTATGCCAAGTGATCAAATTTTTAATAAATATCGAGCTTTAGCCGCTAATCCGGGGGTCTGGACAATGCTTGGTGACTTACGCCTAAAGATAGATGGATTACGTATCTCCTACGGAATGGAGAAAATAGCACCAGGTTCTGTGGTAATTGAAGATGAAAAACTATTCATTGGAGCAGAAAATGGTGTAATTGAAATTGAAAAGTTAACTCCAGCAGGTCGTAATCAAATGAGTGCAGGGGAGTTTATTAGAGGACTTATTACTCGGGAAGGTTTATCAGTTGGGTAAGCCAAATCCAAGCCAATCTAGGTTGGTAGCTTATGAATTAGTTTACCAAGTAAATCGTGAGGGAGCTTTTGCAAATATACGATTACCCGAATTACTAGCAAAATCTAAAATGGATAAAGCTGATAAGGCATTTACTACCGAATTAACGTATGGATCGTTGCGAATGCAGGGTAGACATGATTACATCGCAACAAAGTTCCTTGATCGAATGTTTACCGAGGTTGATCCAAAGATTCAAGATTTACTACGAATTGGTATTCATCAGATTACCCAGATGCGGGTGGCAGATCATGCTGCTGTCTCTGAAACAGTTGAAGTTGCGAAATTAGTTGCTGGAGAATCAAAAGCTTCCTATGTAAATGCAGTTTTAAGAAAAGTTGCAGCATCTAGTAATGATCTAGCAGAACTGGCGGATTTACCTAGCTTGAAAAGACTTTCGATCGCGTATTCACATCCAGAATGGATAGTCTCTTCATTTTATGATCAGATTAAGGATTGGGTAGAGGTTGAAAAACTCTTGGCTGCTAATAATCTTCCAGCCACCCCCGATATAGTTGCTTGGCCTGGTAAATCATCAATTACTGAGTTAATCCAACTCGGTGCTACTCAGATTTCAGGGTTTAGTAATGGCGCAAACTTATCTGGCATCCCATCGGAGTTTGACCCAATCATTCAGCGCCGCGCAGGCGTACAAGATCGTGGATCACAGATTGTTGTTGAAAATTTTTTAGCAACTGCAACTGTTGGTCAATCTTGGTTAGATATGTGTGCTGGACCCGGTGGTAAAGCGGCATACCTTTTTAACTCCCTTTCCCAGACAGATAGCGCAGCCACCTTTCTTGCCAATGAACCAATTCCACACCGGGCAGAACTAGTGAAACGAGTTGTAAATAATCAGCAAGTAGTTAGTTTTGATGCAACAGATCCGAGTAATTTCTCTTTAACATTTGATCGAATACTAGTTGATGCTCCATGTACAGGACTTGGTGCACTTCGCAGAAGGCCAGAGGCCAGGTGGCGTAGAAACATAAATGATCTTAAAGAACTAGTAACTTTGCAGCGTAATCTCTTAAGTAGTGCATACAAATTACTTAACTCAAATGGCATAATCGCTTACGTAACTTGCTCACCTCATGTGGCTGAGACAAGGGGGCAAGTTCTTGATTTTCTTGACCAGTATAAAGATATGAATATTTTGCCATTAAATATTCTACCTAATGCCCATAAACAAGGAATTCTTAGCGATGGAACTATGCAGCTTTGGACACACCAAGACCAATCTGATGGAATGTTTATGGTCTTATTCAAAAAGGTGGGTTAAATAGGAGTATGGGAAATGATAAAAGAATCTTAATTAATCCCAGTATTCTCAACGCCAATTTTGATGATTTAGAAAATGAAATCAATAAAGTTTCCACAGTCTCAGACGCTATCCATCTAGATATAATGGATAATAAATTTGTACCAAACCTTTCTTTTGATTTTAAGCGAGCAGCGGAGATTATTGAATTTTCAACATTGCCTATAGATGCTCATCTAATGATTGAAGACCCAGATACTATCGCTCCTCAATATGCTCAAATAGGTTGCGACTCTGTTTCATTTCATTTCGAAGCCGCTAAGAATTGTCGCCAAATAATCGCAAATATTAAGTCAAATGGTGCAAAGGTTGGAATGGCGATTAAGCCAGCTACACCACTATCTGCGATTGAAGAATTTTTAGATGTGATTGATATGTTGGTAGTTATGACTGTTGAGCCAGGGTTTGGCGGTCAAGCTTTTATGAGTGAGCAGATGTTAAAAGTCTCACAAGCTAGAGCAAAAATTAATTTAAGCAAGGGTGAACCAGTTTTACTACAGGTAGATGGTGGTATATCCCTTACAACTATTTCAGAAGCTGCTTTAGCTGGAGCTAACTGCTTTGTTGCTGGTAGTGCGGTTTATAAGGATTCAAATCCTGCAGAGATAGTTACCAAACTACGTGAGTTAGCAAAAAATAGTTTTAAAATTTAATCTGATAATCCCATTAATAGTAATACTGAAGAAAGATCAGAACTGCGAATGGTTGTGGCAGCTGCTGCTGCAATCTTAGGTTTAGCATTAAATGCAATCCCAAGACCAGCTGCTTGAATCATATCTAAATCATTTGCACCGTCTCCGATAGCAACAGTTTGCGACATCGGAACTCCTTCATTTCTAGCAAATGTGATTAAAGCTTCTAATTTTGCTGATCGATCGATGATTGCACCCTCAATTTTTCCCGTTAACTTCCCATTCAAAACCTGTAATTTATTAGCTTGATAGAAGTCAATTTCTAAATCTTTTAGAATTGGCTCAATTACATCTATAAATCCACCCGATACAACTCCCACTTTATGCCCCTTTAAATGAAGAGTTTGAATTAATTTTTCTGCTCCCAATGTCAGCGTAAGTTCATTTCTAACGGCTAAAAGCGTAGATTCACTTAACCCAGCAAGCAAAGAAACTCGCTTATTTAGTGATTGGGCAAAATCCATTTCACCAGCCATTGCCCTCTCAGTAATTGATGAAACTTCTTTTGCCACACCTGCTTTTGCAGCGAGTAAGTCAATTACTTCCTGCGTAATAAGAGTTGAGTCCATATCTAGCATCACTAATCTTTTAGCACTTCGCATACCTCTACCTTGCTCAACAGCTAGATCAATCTTGTGAGATATAGCCACCTCGGCAAGTAAACGTTGGACTTCTTTGATTGATTTATCTGGACAATTAATATCAATTTCTATCGCGATTAATGAATTAGTGCAGGTTCGCTTAATTGCAGTTATATTTGCATTAATCTTTGAAAGCTCAGCGGTTACGACAGCAACTGATTTTGGTTTTAAAGAATCTGAGATTATTACTACATGTAGGTTTGAAGATATCGCTTTATCATTTAGTTCGGGGGCAAAGTCAACTGCAATATCTAGTCCTATCTCTTGCTCAAGCGACTCTAAATCAGCAGCTATTGCACAAGCATGCGATTCATCTAAACCGATTAAAACTGTCAAAATAAGACGTCCCCGAATAACTAGCTGCTCAATATCAAGAATTGAAATTGAAAATTCTGAAAGCAAAGACATCAATTTTTCGGTAATTCCAGGTCTATCTTCGCCTGAAACTAGAATCAGCCCAGTAAAGGTTGGAGTATTTTTGTTCGGCATTGGCTCAGATTAACCATATTTGGTGCACTCTCGGGGTATCTTTCTTTCCTATGAGCGCAATATTGGAGTTATCAAATATCAGCGTGCGTAGAGGTGATCGCGTAATTCTTGGTCCACTTGATTGGCAAGTTCTAGAAGGTCAGCGTTGGGTCGTTTTGGGTCCTAACGGGGCAGGAAAAACAACACTTCTACAAATTTGCTCATCCTTAATTCACCCGACTACTGGTGTCATTAATATTTTAGGGGAGCAACTGGGAAAAGTTGATGTATTTGAATTACGAACAAGAATTGGATTAACCTCATCAGCATTAGTGGACCAACTTCCACCAGATGAGTTAGTTATGGATGTGGTATTAACTGCAGCATACGCAATGCTGGGAAGATGGCAAGAAAAATATGATTTATGGGATGAATCTAGAGCTATGGCGCTGTTAACAGCGTTAGGGGTAAGAGAATTAGGTGAACGTTTATTTGGTTCCTTAAGTGAGGGAGAAAAAAAACGGGTACAAATTGCAAGAGCATTAATGGCGGATCCTGAGTTGTTACTTCTCGATGAACCAGCCTCATCTTTAGATCTTGGAGGTAGAGAAGATCTGCTTAGCAGAATCGAATCACTATCTAAGGATCCGTTGGCTCCGGCAACAGTGATTGTGACTCACCATATTGAAGAGATTCCAGTTGGAACTACCCATGCACTCTTATTACGCGAAGGCGCTGTAATAGCACAAGGGGAGGTGGCATCGGTAATAACTGATCAAAATTTAACGCAAGCTTATGGACTTTCCATAACTGTCCAATCAGAAGGTGGCCGGTTCTTCGCTCGTGCCCGTTAGCTTAGTATCACTACTTCCTAAACCTTGGCATGAGTTAATTGATCTAAAGCTTTTAGAAGACATATCAAATAAATTAACAAATGATTTTATCCCGAATGAGAATAGTATTTTTAGGTGTTTAGAGTTAGATCCTCATAAGGTCAAGGTAGTTATACTTGGCCAGGATCCTTATCCAAACCCAAATCATGCTATGGGGTTAGCTTTTTCAGTTAATAGTTCAATAAAAACCCTACCAGCCTCATTGAAAAATATTTTTAGAGAGTTAGATTCTGATTTAGGTATTAAGCGAGTAAATGGAGATTTAAGTGATTGGGCTGCCCAGGGTGTGCTATTACTTAATCGTTCTTTAACCGTAATTCCAAAACTATCTGACTCACACTCTGATATTGGCTGGCACAAATTTACCGAAGAGGTAATTAAAGCAGTTGCAGCGCAGGGAGCGATTGGAATTTTATGGGGCAAACAAGCAGAAGATCTCGGCAGGTTCTTTAGCAAATTAGATCAGTTCACCTCACCACACCCAAGTCCACTTTCAGCTTATAGGGGTTTTTTCGGGTCTAAACCTTTTAGTAAAGTTAATAATAGATTACAAGAAAAAGGTTTAACTCCTATTAAATGGTGAAGGGGGCGCACCATAAGATGCGCCCCCTTGTTAATTTAACCTATGCAGTCCAAATATTAATTGGTGATTGCAAGAAGTAAACCATAAATAATCCAGAGACTAGGTACATCAATGGACTAACTTCTTTAGTTTTTCCTTGCAAAACTCGAATTACAACATAGGATACAAATCCAGCACCAATACCCACGGAAATATTGTAGGTAAATGGCATCAAGATAATTGTTAAAAATGCTGGAATCGCAATTCCAAGGTCATCCCAATCGATACCCTTAATCTGGGTCATCATTAAGAAACCAACAATTATCAAAGCAGGAGTTGCAGCTTCGTAAGGAATTACTGCTACTAGTGGAGCGAGGAACGTAGTAAGCAGGAATAGAACTCCGGTTACAACTGAAGCAAGTCCTGTTCGGGCGCCTTCACCAACACCACCAGCTGATTCGATGTATGAGGTATTTGATGATACAGAACCGGCGCCACCTGCTGCTGCAGCAATGGAGTCAACAAGAAGAATGCGGTTAGCACCCTCTACATTTCCATCTCTATCAACTAAGCCAGCCTGCTTGCCAATTGCAGTCATTGTTCCCATTGTGTCGAAAAAGTCTGCTAGTAAAAGTGTGAAAACTAGCAGTACCGCTGCAACTAGTGAAATTCGGTCAAATCCACCTAGCAAGTTGAAGTCACCAAGAATGTCAAACTTTGGTGTTGCAGCAATTGCTTCTGGCATGGCTGGAACATTTAGATTCCAACCCTTCGGATTTACAGCTCCAGTTGCGCCATTAAATAATGGTCCAATTTTAAATGCAGATTCAACTGCTATAGCAAGAGCGGTTGCAGCAACAATTCCGATAAGGATTGCTGCCTTAACTTTCTTTACCTGCAAAGCAATTGTTAAGAAAAGACCAAATGCAAAAATTATAATTGGCCAGCCAACAAGGTTTCCATTATCTCCTAGAGTTACAGGTACTGGACCGGATCCGGTTCTACGCACAAATCCGGCATCAACTAATCCGATGAGTGCGATAAATAAACCAATACCTACAGAGATAGCGATCTTTAACTGAGTTGGCACAGCTTTGAATACCGCAGTGCGGAATCCAGTTAGCACCAAAATCAAAATTATTAAGCCTTCCAGGACTACAAGTCCCATGGCATCTGCCCAGGTCATTTTTGAGGCGATACCAACAGCAACGAATGTGTTCAGACCTAATCCGGTTGCTATAGCTAATGGAAAGTTAGCGACTACGCCCATCAAGATGGTCATAACGCCAGCAATGAGTGCGGTGGCCGCTGCAACTAATGCAAGATTAGGAGCATCGCCTCCGCCTATGTATTTACCATCGGCATCTTTGGCAAGACCGATGATGAGTGGATTTAGCGCAACTATGTAGGCCATTGTAAAGAAAGTGACGACTCCGCCACGTACTTCTTGAGCTACGGTTGAGCCACGTTGACTGATTTTAAAGAAACTATCAAGCATGGAATAGACCCTTCTGTTTTTTTAACATGGTGTTTTCGACATGTTGTCAGATTCGGTCTGACAAGCCGAGGGGATGAGAGAAATCTATTGGCTACTTTGCAGTAAGTCGGTCTACGACACCTAAAGAAATGGCTACTGACTGCCCAATTAGGAGCGCAAACAGGGCTGTTCCTATGCCAACTGTGCCTCCTAAGAGTGCCCCAATAATTAAGGCAGTTAATTCAATACCCAGCCTTACCCGGCCGACTCGGATCCCGGTCTTATAGTGCAAACCTGTCATAAGACCATCTCGCGGGCCAGTGCCTAATCCGCAGGTTATGTAAAGTGCTGATCCAATTCCAACTAATGCTATTCCCGAAAAAATATAAAAATATTTTAGCGCTAGATTATCGAC
>JAQCGQ010000018.1 GCA_027730465.1 Actinomycetota bacterium
GATAAAGAAGAGACAGCTAGTGTGGATGGCGCTCCTGAAATAAGAGTTGTCAATGTTGCCGAAGAATCTCAAAATGAGGCAAACTCATTTGTACTTAAAGATTCTGAAGAGGATGACTCACCAGCTCAAACAGTATTAACCGCCGGTGCGACAGCGGACCCAGTAAAAGATTATTTAAAGCTAATTGGTCGTGTTCCGCTATTAAATGCTGAATTAGAGGTTTCCCTCGCTCAATCAGTTGAGGCTGGCTTATTTGCAGAAGAGCGGTTAGCAAAAGATAAGAAGATGGATAAGAAGTTAAAGCGTGAGTATCAACAAATTGTGCTTCATGGCAGACGGGATAAGAATCATCTACTAGAGGCAAACCTTCGGTTAGTAGTTTCACTCGCGAAGCGTTATACCGGACGAGGAATGTTATTCCTAGATTTAATTCAAGAAGGAAACCTAGGTTTAATTAGAGCAGTTGAAAAGTTTGATTACACAAAGGGATATAAGTTCTCAACCTATGCCACCTGGTGGATTAGGCAGGCGATCACTAGAGCGATGGCAGATCAGGCTAGAACAATTCGTATTCCAGTACATATGGTTGAAGTTATTAATAAGTTGGCCAGAGTGCAGCGGCAGATGCTGCAGGATCTGGGAAGAGAACCAACTCCTGAGGAGTTAGCTAAAGAATTAGATATGACACCTGAAAAAGTTGTTGAGGTGCAAAAGTATGGCCGTGAGCCAATCTCACTACACACTCCACTTGGTGAAGAAGGTGATTCTGAGTTTGGTGATTTAATTGAAGATTCTGAGGCAATTGTGCCAGCTGATGCGGTTTCCTTCACATTATTACAAGAGCAACTTCACTCAGTTCTTGATACATTATCTGAGCGTGAAGCAGGCGTTGTGGCAATGCGATTTGGTTTAACTGATGGACAACCAAAAACCTTAGATGAGATCGGCAAAGTTTATGGGGTAACTCGTGAACGTATTCGCCAAATTGAGTCTAAGACCATGTCAAAGCTTCGCCATCCATCTCGTTCGCAAGTACTACGCGATTACCTAGATTAAGGAAGAGTGAAAAAAATGAGTGATAAAGTAAAAATGCAGTTCAAGAAAGATGCATCAATTAGAGTTACTGGAACAGTTGATTTTGTTGATACAGATGGAAAGGTGATTGAAACTAAGACCGATTTCTCACTATGCAGATGTGGTGCATCAATGGAAAAGCCATTTTGCGATGGTAGTCACCGCGATGCTGGATTTGCTAGCGAGTAATTATTTAGCTGCTTGATTAGCTAATTTTTGGGTTTCATCCTGGATTACAGCTGCAACTGGCTTTAATCCTTCTGCATAAGATTTAGCGTGGTGTGAACAAAATAGTAATTGCCCACCAGAAATAAGGATTGCGCGCACATAAGCTTGCGCTCCGCAACGGTCACAGCGGTCTAATGAATTTAATGGAGTTTGCTCCATTGTGATCTGGCTAGTCATCGCGTGCTCCGTTTCTTCTTCCCTAGGGGAACATCAAACCATGAATACTTTATTCCCCGCTTGATATTTGGTTTCAATTAAGTAAATTTTTGCGCCTAAATGCTGAGAATATGTGTAAATAATCTCATTTTGATATCGATTGCAATAAATATGGGTCAATCTCGGCGCGGATTAACTATATGTGGTACCAGCGCCGATAACCTTTGCACCTGTGGTGATAAAGAACATAAAACCTGAAGATGGCACCTCTGCTGCAATTATTAGCAGTTACACCGCCAAAGATTTATCTGTCCTAGAAGGATTAGATGCTGTTCGAAAACGCCCCGGTATGTATATCGGCACCACTGACTCACGTGGTCTTATGCACTGTCTTTGGGAAATAATTGATAACGCAGTTGATGAAGCATTAGCTGGTCATTGCAAAACAATTGAAATTAATTTAGAAGCAGACGGCTCAGTTGAGGTTCACGATGATGGTCGTGGTATTCCAGTAGATAAAGAACCTAAGACAGGACTTACTGGCGTTGAAGTAGTTATGACAAAACTTCACGCAGGTGGAAAGTTTGGTGGTGGCTCCTACGCAGCCTCCGGTGGATTACATGGTGTTGGTGCATCGGTTGTGAACGCGCTCGCTTCTCGCCTTGATGTTGAAGTTGATCGAGATAGCAAAATTTATTGGATGTCATTTAAACGTGGTCATGCTGGTATTTTTGAAGGTGAAGGGCCGAATGCAAGTTTTAGTGAGAAATCAGGCTTACGTGTAATTGGAAAGGTGTCAGCAAAAGTAACTGGTACTCGAATTAAATGGTGGTTTGATAAACAGATATTTCTTAAAGAGGCAGAGTTAGCAATTGAGGATATTTATGACAGGGCAAGGCAAACCTCTTATTTGGTACCTGGTTTAACTTTGGTTGTAAATGATAAGCGAACAAAAAGTAAAACTTCTGAAACCTTCTTTCATAAGGGCGGTATTTCAGAATTTGCAGCTTTCTTGCGCCCTGATGATCCAGTTGGTGAAGTTATTCGAATTTCAGGTCAGGGTGCTTACTCTGAAAATGTCCCAGTCTTAGATGAAAAAGGACATATGACGCCAACAGAGGTTGATCGGGAGATGGGCGTTGATATTGCAATGCAGTGGGGCAATGGTTATGAAGCCACTATTGCATCATTTGTAAATATTATTTCAACCCCAAAAGGTGGCACACATGTGGCGGGTTTTGAAAAAGCGATAACTAAGGTCGTAAATGACATCTTACGGGCAACTAAAACATTAAAAAATAATGAAGCAGATGTAATTAAAGATGATGTACAAGAAGGCTTAACTGCAGTTGTCACAGTTCGTATGTCTGAACCCCAGTTTGAGGGACAAACTAAAGAGGTGTTAGGAACGGCTGCAGCTGCCAAGATTGTTGCACAAGTTGTCGGTGATGAAATGACTGCCTTCTTTAATACAACTAAGAGAATTGATAAGGCTACCGGCCGCCTCATCCTTGAGAAGATTGCAAATGCATCTAGAACTCGAATTTCAGCAAGGGCTCATAAGGATCTACAACGGCGAAAGAATGCGCTAGAGAGTTCATCTCTACCAACAAAGTTATCTGATTGCAGATCTGATGAGTCGGCTCGAACTGAGTTATTTATTGTTGAGGGTGATTCAGCGCTGGGAACAACTAAAGCTGCTAGGAATTCAGAGTTTCAGGCAATTCTGCCAATTCGTGGAAAAATATTAAATGTTCAAAAGGCATCTCTTTCTCAAATGCTTGAAAATAATGAGTGTGCATCAATAATTCAAGTGATCGGTGCAGGTAGTGGAAAATCCTTTGACATAAATGATGCTCGCTACGAAAGAGTAATTCTCATGTCAGATGCTGATGTGGATGGCGCCCATATTCGTTGTTTACTCCTTACGCTATTTAACTCTTATATGCGCCCATTAGTTGAAGCGGGTAGAGTATTCGCTGCAATCCCACCACTGCACCGCATTGATGTGATTGGTGGTAAGAAAGGGGAGGTTCATTACACCTACTCAGACGATGAGATGAAGAAAGTAATCACAGCATTAAAGAAAGACGGCAAGAGATGGAAGGAACCAATTCAGCGTTATAAAGGATTAGGTGAGATGGATGCTGATCAATTACGTGAGACCACAATGGATCCAGAGCGGCGAACGCTTAGAAGAATTACTATGAAAGATGTTACAAAAGCTGAGGCGATGTTTGAGTTATTAATGGGCAATGACGTGGCGCCGCGTAAAGAGTTTATTTCTAATGCTGAAATTGACCGAGAGCGAATTGACGCTTAATCAATACTGATTAGATCAAAGTAATCTTCTCTCCAAAGATCCTCATCACCATCAGGTAATAAAATTACTCGCTCTGGCTTTAATGCAGCTACTGCGCCTTCATCATGGGATACCAAAATTACTGCGCCTTGATACTCACTTAATGCTGCCAATATTTCATCACGGGAGGCTGGATCTAAGTTATTTGTTGGCTCATCTAGTAGCAGCACATTTGCTGCGCTGACTACCAAAGTGGCAAGGGCTAGCCTAGTTCGCTCACCACCACTTAAAACTTTAACTGGCTTATGCACATCATCTCCAGCAAATAGAAAAGAGCCAAGCACATTACGAGCCTCAGGCTCTCTGATATTTGCAGTAGCTGACATCATGTTTTCAAGTACTGATCTTTCAAAATCAAGTGACTCATGCTCTTGGGCGTAGTAGCCAATTTTTAAACCATAACCACCAATTACTTCACCTGTATCTGATTCGAGCTCACCAGCTAAAATACGAAGTAGAGTTGTTTTACCAGCTCCATTTAATCCTAAAATTACTACTCTAGAACCTTTATCAATAATCACGCCTACATCGGTAAAGATTTCAAGTGAGCCATATGATTTTGATAAATCATGAGCAGAAATTGGCGTCTTTCCACATGGTGATGGGGTTGGAAAGCGAAGCTTTGCCACCTTATCTTTTACTCGCACATCATCAAGTGAACTTCTAAGTTTTTCAGCACGACGGAGCATTCCTTGCGCCGCAGTTGCTTTAGATGCTTTTGCTCGCATCTTCTCACCCTGCTTTTGTAGGATCTCAGCCTTCTTTTCAGCATTTGCACGTTCTCGTTTTCGCCGGTGTTCATCCTGCTCACGTTGTAATAAGTACTGCTTCCAGCCCATGTTATAGACATCAATTACATTTCGATTTCCGTCAATATAGAAAACCTTATTAACTACTGTTTCAATAAGGTTTACATCATGGGAGATAATTACTAGGCCACCTGAATATTTAAATAAGTACTCCCGTAGCCAAATAATAGAGTCTGCATCTAAATGGTTAGTGGGTTCATCTAGTAGCAAAGTTTCTGCCCCAGAAAAAAGAATCCTGGCCAGCTCAATTCTTCGTCTTTGCCCACCAGATAAAGCGCTTAAATCTTTATCAAATAGATTATTTGGAACACCTAAGGATGAGGCAATTGCTTCTGCCTCAGCTGATGCTGCATATCCACCAGCTGTTGAAAACTCATGTTCTACTCTGGTGTAGCGCTCCATTGCTTTTTCTAACTCCGCACCTTGTGAGGTAGCCATTTCTTCTTCAACTGCGCGCATTCGTTTAGCAATCTGATCTAATTCACGAACTGAAAGAATTCGATCAATCACAGTTCCTTGATCCTCACCAGTTCTTGGATCCTGCGGCAAGTAACCGATTTTTCCAGTTCGGTTAACCACACCACCTGCAGGCATAATTTCACCAGCTAATACCTTTGCCAGAGTTGATTTACCAGCGCCATTTCGACCTACAAAACCTATTCGATCACCATGGTTAATTCGTACCGTTACATCTTTGACCAGCAGTCTTGCGGCAGCACGAAGTTCTAGGGCGTTAGTTGAAATCAAAGGTGCTTAGGCAACAAGGCGGGTGCGGCGAGGAGAGGCATACTTTTTTTCAATATCAGATAGCTCCCCAGACACTTTAGCTTTGATGCTCTCCTCAGTTTTTAGGATTGCAGTTAAGGAGGAGATTGTAGCCTTTAATTCTTTGGCTTCAGTTTCAAGTTCGATCTTGCTCATCTTGGTCAATCTACGCAATGGCATGTCTAAGATATAGGTCGCTTGCTCATCACTTAACTTAAATGTTTTGATTAATCCTGCCTTTGCCACAGTGGCATCCTCACTTGCCCTAATCAACTTAATTACCTTATCTATATCAACAATGGCTTTAAGTAGTCCATCGACAAGATTTAATCTGCCTTGTGCTTTAGATTTGCGGAAAACTGAGCGGCGTTTAACTACCTCTATTCGGTGATCAATGAATACTTGGAGAAGATTCTTAAGTCCAAGGGTTAGTGGCTTACCGTCAACTAAGGCAACTGCATTAATTGAGAAAGCATCCTCCATTGGAGTTAGGCGGTAAAGGTTTTCTAGCACTTCTGTCGGCTCATATCCATTTTTAATTTCGACAACAACCTTGGTTCCAGACTGGCCATCAGATAAATCGACAATATCTGAGATTCCTTGCACTTTCTTAGCTTTTACAAGATCTGCAATCTTTTCAACAATCTTTTCTGGGCCAATATTGTAAGGAAGTTCGGTAATAATAATTCCTTGTTTCCTAGATGAAATCTTCTCAAAAACAGTTGTTGCTCGCACCTTGAAGGAACCACGACCACTGGCATAGGCATCAGATATACCTTCAGTTGCAACTAGGTAACCACCAGTTGGAAAATCAGGACCTGGGACTAACTTCATTAATTGTTTTAATGTTGCCTTAGGATTTTCCATTAATAATTTAGCAGCCGCAATTACTTCACCAAGATTGTGAGGAGCCATATTTGTGGCCATACCAACTGCAATACCGGTGGCACCATTGACTAATAAATTAGGGAATGCAGCTGGAAGCACCTGTGGCTCAAGAATTTGTCCATCATAGTTCGCGCCAAAGTTGACTGTGTCCTCATCTGATTCATCCACCATCATCATTGCAGATGGGGCAAGTTTGGATTCGGTATAGCGCATTGCAGCAGGACCTGAATCAAGTGAACCAAAATTTCCATGACCATCAATTAACGGCAATCGCATTGAAAAAGATTGCGCCATACGAACCATTGCATCATAAATTGCGCCATCTCCATGGGGGTGAAGCTTTCCCATTACATCGCCAACAACTCTGGCACACTTCACATGACCTTTATCAGGACGAAGGCCCATCTCATTCATTTGATGCAAGATACGTCGCTGCACAGGTTTTAAACCATCACGGGCATCAGGAAGTGCCCGTGAATAAATAACCGAGTATGCATACTCTAAAAAGGATTCTGACATTTCAGAACCGACATCAATGTCGATGATACGGCCAGGATTTTCCCCTGCTTTAGGTGCAACTACTTTAGGTATCTTAGCCACACACCTATCTTGCCAATATTTCAGCAAATTCCCTTTCGCGACAAGCCCATTACTTAGTAATTTCTTTAGATAGGTATCCTTGCACCATGAATAGTGGGAAATTTAATCAACAATTTGGTTTATCCCATCTAACTAACTCCATTTTTTCTGCATTAAATGTTGCTGATACAAATGATTATTTAGCACTTGAGGAAGCAAATATGCGAGAAGCCTTGATACTAATTGATGGTTTGGGTCAAGATGCTGTGAACAAATATGGCGATCAATTTCCAATCTTTGATGAGTTAAAAAATGTTAGGACAATTTATACAAACTTTCCATCAACGACTGCAACTAGTCTTTCAACCTTGGGCACTGGAGTATTACCAGGTGTGCACGGCATGCTTGGTTACACAGTAAGGGTTCCTAGAAGTGATAATCGATTATTAAATGCCCTTAAATGGGATGAGCGGGTAGATCCAGTAATGTGGCAAAAGGTGCCAACATTATTTGAAAGAGCAGTTTTATCTGGCGTATCAGTAACTCATGTCGCAGCTAAAAGGTATGAAGGAAGTGGTTTTACACAAGCAGCGCTACGTGGTGCTAAATATGTTGGAGCAAACGGAATTGATGAGATGGTTACCGCAGTTAGCACTGCTTTAGTTACGCAGCCATCTTTTGTTTACACATATCTAAATACCTTGGATTCAGCCGGACACAGTGATGGAGTTGGCTCTGATAAGTGGCTAACTGCACTTGCTCAAATTAGTGAATTTATAACAAAAGTTAAGGAATCTGTTCCGACTGGAACTAGGGTTTGGATTACCTCTGATCACGGAATGGTAAATAGCACCAAGCAAATTATCCTAGGTCAAGATAATAATTTATTAGAAAATGTCTCATTAATTGGTGGTGAGCCAAGGGCAAGACATATTTATATTAATGAAGGTGCTTTAGATGAAACTATTGCAAAGTGGCGTCAATTTTTAGGCAATAGAGCGAAAGTTTTCAGTAAATCACAGGCAATTGCTGATGGGTTATTTGGCCCAGTAGTTAGCGAAGATGCATCGGAACGAATGGGAGATTTAATTGCAATTGCTAATGATGATTTAATTCTTATCGACCCAGCTAGAGTAAAAGAGGAAAGTTCAATGGTGGGCCACCATGGTGGAATTACAGATCTTGAAGTTGAGATCCCACTCTTACTTGCTTAGTCTTCATCCTTTTTACCAAACATAATGTCATCCCATGAGGGGATTTTAATTCTCCTAGTTACACCATCAAGCTTTGCTTCATCATCTACTTCATCAACTGAAGCTAATTTAGTTGGCGCATATGGTGTTACATCTTCTTTAATTGAAACTAATCTAGGGGCTTCAGTTTGTGGAATGTTTCCATATGTCTGAACAGGTTGCTTAAGCTTTGCCTCTCCGCCAATCCATCTAGCACCATCATCATGTGCTGATAAGGCGCGCCTTCCTAAATTAAATAACCAAACTGCTTCACCCTTAGCATCACTCTGTGAGCCATCACGAAGTGGATAGTAAAGTGTTAAGTTCCAATTTCCATCCGGTTGTCTAAAGGTGTTCCACTCAACTGAACTCATATCAACGCCTCTAGGGGCGAGTTGATTAGCAACGGCTGTTTCAAGGTATGGGGCATGAGGTTCACGGCGTATTTGGGTGGCAAGTGCTTGGGAAATAATAAATGCTCGCTCTTGCAAAATAGGGCCTGCATAATTTTCAATCTTTTCAATCGACCAATCAGTGGTGCGAGAGATTGCATCAATACTCTCTCCAGCTCTTAATCTTGCCTGCACCTCTTTAACTGATGTTGTAATCACTTCATCAATATTTGAAACTGCAGAAAGTCTTGGTTGGTTTATACTTGCGAGCAAAGTATCACTAATTCGTAAGTTAAATTGATTCCCATCTAAATCTACTAATTCCAACTCACTACCATCGGCGGAACGCCCGATTAGGCGCAGATCAGTTGGTTCACTCATGAGAGTAGATTGCCACAAGTAATCGGTGGGTTAAATCTGCCACACACAAATCCGGCTTTACTTTTCATGCTTAGATATCCTGGTGAGCACAGAATTGTTGAAGTTGGCGCAAACGGTGGCAAAGGTGGCTGGTTCGCATTTAATGAACCGTCCTAGCAGCTTTACCTTTACTGAGAAAAGCTCGGTGATTGATTTTGCTACTCAAATGGATCAGCAGGCAGAGGAGTTAATTGTTAAACAAATTCTCACCTCTCGCCCAGATGATGGGATTATCGCCGAAGAGGGAGCAGCAAGGACAAGTAAATCTGGAATTACCTGGGTCATTGACCCACTAGATGGCACAGTGAATTATCTATACGGACTACCGGGTTGGAATGTTTCAATTGCAGCAAAAGATAATGAAGGTGTATTAGTTGGTGTGGTTTATGCACCCAGCATTAATGGATTTTGGAGTGCGGTTAGGGGAGGTGATGCAACTTATAACGGAGATAAAATTAAATGTAATAACCCAGTTAGCTTAGATAAAGCATTACTTTCTACTGGGTTTGCATATGATTTAGATTTAAGAATTAAGCAGGGTGTTGTGATATCAAAATTATTACCACGAATTCGGGATTTGCGAAGAAATGGCGCAGCAGCAGTTGATCTTTGCTATGTGGCAATGGGTGCACTCGATGGATATTTTGAAGCGTCACTAAATGAATGGGATCATGCTGCAGGTGGTTTGATTGCAACACAGGCTGGCGCAATAATCTCAGGCCGGGCAGGTGGGCCAGCAAGTAAGGATCTAGTTGTATGCGCAGGTCCAGCCCTGCACGCGCAACTTTTACCTCTAATTTGATCTAATCACCCCTAGCGTGGCAAGATACGGTCTCATTCAAAATAATTGATTGACCATAAATTTAACGATTAGGACAAATAATGAACGTGTTAGATGCTGTTGATGCCACTTCACTTCGCACAGACATCCCATCTTTTCGTTCCGGTGATGAACTAAAGGTTCATGTTCGAGTTATTGAAGGAAGTAAAAGCCGTATTCAGATTTTCCAAGGTGTCGTAATCGCACGTTCTGGATCTGGAATTCGTGAGTCATTTACTATTCGAAAGATTTCATACGGTGTCGGTGTTGAGCGAACATTTCCAGTTCACACACCAGTAATTGAAAGAATTGAAATCGTTCGTCACGGTTCAGCGCGTAGAGCCAAGCTTTACTATCTTCGTAAATTAACTGGTAAGGCAACTAAAATTAAAGAGCGTCGTGGCGCTGATGGTGAAATTATCGTTGAGCCAGCCTATGTGCCACCAGTCGTTTCTAAAAAGGTTGCAGTCCCTGAGGTTGGTGAAGCCGTTGCTAGTGCTGAAGTAGCAACTGCAGTTATTGAAGCAACTTCTGAAGTTCTAGAGCAAGCCCCGGCAGCAAAAGCTGATGAGGTGGCAACTGATGCACCTACAAAAGAATAATAATGATTGATG
>JAQCGQ010000019.1 GCA_027730465.1 Actinomycetota bacterium
CGGTAGAGCACACAAGGAATTAGTGAGTAAATCTAGTAGGTTGCCCGTATGCGCCTTGGTGTATTAGATGTCGGATCAAATACTGTGCACTTACAAATTGTTGATACATCCCCTGGCGCTAGGCCAAATCCCACCTTTAACTACAAAGAAGAGCTCAAATTAACTCAATATATTTCATCAGATAATATAGTCTCGGAAGAAGGTATTGAAAAATTACGAGGTTGTATAAAGCGAGCAATTGAACAAACAGTTTCGGTGCAGACACAAGAACTTCTACCATTTGCAACGTCTGCTCTTAGAGAGGCAAGTAATGGTGAGGAGATAATTAAATCAATTAATAAAGATTTTAAAATAGAGTTACAGGTCTTATCTGGTGAAGAAGAAGCTAAGTTAACTTTTCTAGCAGCAAGGCGATGGTTTGGCTGGTCTAGTGGGCGACTATTAGTAATTGATATTGGAGGTGGATCACTTGAAATGGCAGTAGGAGTTGATGAATCTCCTGAGGTTGCTACTTCACTACCGCTAGGGGCAGCTAGGTTAACTAAAGATTTTCTTAAAAGTGATCCATATACTGATAAAAGCATAAGAGCTTTGCGTGATCATATCGAAAACAAATTAGAGCAGATACTTCCATCATTAGTTAAACATCAAGAGACGGACCGCACAATCGCAACAAGTAAAACCCTAAGAACTTTAGCTCGCCTATCTAGTGATTGGTTTGATGGTTCTGGAAAAAATATTACAGTTGGAGCTATTCGAAAAATATCGGCCAAACTTTCAGAGATGGATGAACCTACGAGAGCAAAGTTGCCTGGAGTATCTGAAAATAGAGCTTCACAAATTGTTGCTGGAGCATTTGTTGCTGAAAGTGTTATGCGAAATCTTGATATCAAAGAATTAGAGATATGCCCTTGGGCGCTTCGAGAAGGCGTTGTTCTTAAGTGGATGGATTGGATGGAAGCTTAAAAGCTAGGTGCATCAATTCGATCAATTTGTATTATTTCTTTTCCAATACGGTGAATTACCCAGCTATCACCAGGTGATAACTTACCTTCATCAGCATCAACCTCTGATTTTTTGGTTAATTTGTTCAACATTTTTGGCAAAATCGGGTTATGACTACAAAGTAGAACACTTAAATTAGATTTAATTAACTCCTTGGCGTAATCAAATGCTTTCTCTTTATCTTTTTTATAGGTATCTTCACTTAGTTTTCCGGTAACCTCAAGTTTTAAATTTAATCCTTTAGTAATTGGATTAACAGTGTCATAACAACGAACAGCATCTGAGCTGTGGATTTCTTCAAGATTAAACACTTGATATATTGCTAATAATTTTTTAGCTTGGTTTTGACCATAGGAATCAAGTGGGCGATCATCATCATCACCTTGCCATTCATCCCTAGTTATCGCTTTGGCATGCCGAAGTAATATAAATGGTTTCGTATCTGGCTCTATTTTAATAAATTTTTCAAGAATTTTCTTATCTGTATCAAGAGTTAGTAAATTCTTAACTTTTGTGACTTCAACCCACTTTATTTGATCAACTTCAGAATTTGAATTGAACTCTTTTTCTTTAATTACTTTAGCTGACCAGAAAGATACCTGCTTTTTACCATCATTAGTTAAATAATCAACCTCGCCCAAGTAAGGACCAAAAGCAGTTTCAATATTAGTTTCCTCTAAAACTTCACGGTAAGCGCAAGATATTAATGGCTCACCGATTTCTGCTTTACCTTTGGGAAAAGTCCAATCGTCATATTTTGGTCGATGGATAATTGCTACTTTTATTTTTTTCTTTTCACTCTTGCGCCATACAACCGCTCCGGCAGCTAAGATAATTTCATTCATTGGTTAACTCGGTAAGAATCAATCATTACTGCTTGTAGATCATTCATAGGTGAGGCATCGGGATTTTGGGCAACTCGTAACCATTTACCTGTTGGCAGTAGGTGCCAGCCTGAGGTAGTGGATGAAACATATAAATTAAACATTTTAATTAATGCCTTCTTATGCTCTGCCCTAGTAATTCGAACTAATGACTCAACTCTTCGATTTAAGTTTCTATCCATTAGATCTGCGCTACCAATATAGATCTCATCATCTCCACCGTTTGCAAAATGAAAAATTCTAGAATGTTCAAGGAATCTACCTAAGACTGATCTCACTCTTATGTTTTCAGAGACTCCTGGAATACCTGGTAATAGCGAGCAAATTCCGCGCACAACTAAATCAATCTCAACACCGACAATTGATGCTGCATATAGAGCTTCAACAAACTCTTCATCTAATAGTGAATTTAGTTTTAGCCTAATGAAGGCATGTTTACCAGCTTTTTTATTTTCTATCTCTCTATTAATTCTCTCAAGTAGACCTGAGCGAATTATACGAGGTGCTACTAGTAATCGGTCGTATGAGTATTGCGGCGCAAAACCAGAAAGTTGATTAAATAGCTTGTTTAGATCTTCACCTAATTGATCATCTGCGCTAAGTAATCCTAAATCCTCATACATACGGGCAGTTTTTGGATTGTAATTACCTGTACCAACATGTGAGTATCTTCGAACAACATTGCCCTCTTCCCGCACAACTAAAGATAATTTGGCATGAGTTTTAAATCCGACTAGTCCATAGACAACATGAACTCCAACATCTTCTAATTTTCTAGCCCACCTAACATTTGCTTGCTCGTCAAAACGAGCCCTGATCTCAATTACAGCTAGTACTTGCTTACCTGCCTCGGCAGCTTCAATTAGTGCATTAACAATTGGTGAATCACCAGAGGTTCTATACAAAGTTTGTTTAATTGCCAGTACATTCGGATCAGTTGCTGCTGCCTCTAAAAACCGTACAACTGATGAGTTAAATGAATCATATGGATGGTGCAGGAGAATCTCATGGCGCCTAATTGCTGTAAAAAATTCATCATTTGAATCTAGATCTATTTCTCTAAATTCTTGGGCAACCTGGTTTCTAAAGGGTGCATACTTTAATTCTGGACGGTCTAAATCAGCTATTCGATTTAGTCCAGTTAAATCAAGTGGTTCTTTGTAACGAGAGATATCTTCTTCTTTAATCGATAATTCAACCTTTAGTTTATTAAGTAGATCAAATTCCATATCACTTGCTACTTCAAGCCTAACTGGTGGACCAAACTTACGGCGAAGCAATTCCTGTTCCATTGACTCCAAAAGATTCTCTGACTCATCCTCTTCTAACTCTAAGTCAGCATTTCTGGTAATTCTAAATGTGTAGTAATCCTCAATCTCCATACCTGGAAATAATTGATGTAGATTAGCAATAATCACTTTTTCTAGAGGAATAAATCTAGTTCCGGTAAACTCATCTGTTTCTATAAACCTTGGGAGTAAGGCCGGAACCTTTACTCTGGCAAATAACTCCTCATTTGTATCTGGTTGTCTTACCAGCACCGCTAAATTAAGTGAAAGTCCTGAGATGTATGGGAACGGGTGGGAGGGATCAACAGCTAAAGGAGTGAGCACTGGAAAAATTCTTTTTGTAAAAATCTTATTTATATACTCTTTTTCCACCTCATCTAAACTTTCCCAATCTATAATGTCAATACCATTTTGAGCTAATTTCGGCACGAGATCATTATGAAAACATTTTGTTTGCCGAGAAATTAGTTCCTCAGTTTTTTTAGATATTTCGGCCATTAGCTCAACTGGCGAAAATCCTGCAGTATTTTTCTTAGTGACCCCAGTTTCTAATTTTCGCTTAAGTGTGGCAACTCGAATCATAAAAAAATCATCTAGATTTGATGAAAAAATGGCAAGGTAACGACAACGTTCGAGCAACGGATTACTTTGATCTTCGGCTAGTTCTAATACCCGTTCATTAAATGCAAGCCAACTGATCTCTCGATCAATTAACCTCTCGCGGGGATTTGTAGCAATTAAATGTTGACTCACATGCGTAGTTTGCTTTATAAAGGTTAACGGGTGGTAATCAGAAGGCTAACTCAGCGTGCAGGCCAAATGATTGGCTCCAAATGCTTGGATTTTCTACCATCACCGGAAGATTTACCTCGCAGCCTGCGCCAAATCCAAGGAATTAAAAAGGTTATTACCCACGCGATATTAGATAAAGGTTTTAAAGTTGATTTTTTTTCATTAGCAGGAATTTCATTTCGCCAATTTGGATCAAACTCATAACCTAAACCCTCCAATACTGCATTAGCTAATCTCCTATGGCCTTCAGGGTTCATATGTAATCTATCTGAGGATAAAAAACTTTGTGTATTTAAAAACTCAGCCTTCTTGCCTTCAAATAAAATTGTTGGATACTTTCCTGAAACAACTCTCACATTTTCATTAAAGGCACTAAATCTTTCATGCCAAAGTTTGGCAATCTTTCCCTTTCCTTCAACCTTATCTACTACGGTAAAGATAATTACAGTAGCTCCGGCATCAGTTAACTGTTTAATACCTTTTTCATATTGGGGAAGTGAAACTTTTGGATCATAAGTTGGCCGCAATACATCATTTGCTCCGGCATGAAATGAAACTAGGGTTTGCCTGCCTTCAATAAATTTAAGCGCACTTGGAATTTGATCTGTGACTACTTGATTAAGTAATTTTCCTCTAATTGCTAAATTCAAATATGTAAACCCTGGTTGATTCTTCGACAAACCATCTGCTACTCGATCAGCCCAACCGCGATACGCTCCGTTTATAACTTCATCTTTCATGCCCTCAGTCATTGAATCACCTAAAGCAATAAAGCGGGTGTATTGCATTTACTTACTTCTTTCAGCCGCAACCTGGTACATAACTATTGCTGTTGCCACGCTGGCATTTAAAGACTCAACTGAGGATTGCATTGGAATTGAAACTACTAAATCACACTTTTCTTTAACTAATCTAGATAAACCTTTTCCTTCGCTACCAACAATAATAAATATTGATTCACTAGCAAGATTCATTTTTGCCAAACTGGTATCAGCATCAGCATCTAAGCCAACAACAAAGCATCCAGCTTTTTTAGCATCCTCTATTGATCTCACTAGATTTGTAACCTGTGAAATTGGTAATCGCGCCGCAGCGCCAGCTGATGCTTTCCAGGCAGAGCCCGTCATTGCTGCATTTCGCCGCTCTGGAATAACTACGCCATCTGCGCCAAAGGCTGCAGCAGATCTGACAACTGCGCCAAGATTGTGTGGATCTGTTATTCCATCTAAGCCAATTAACATCATTGGTTTTTTAGCGATGGTGAGTAACTTTGAAAACTCTGTGTAATTAAAAGGCTTTATAACGAGTGCAATACCTTGATGATTAGCACTGCCTGTTAGATCCTCAAGTGCTCTTTTTGGTAGCTCTTTAATTGGTAGATCAGAATTTTTAGCAAGTCTGATTGCTTCGGAGATTTTTTCATCTATCTCAACTTTAATTGCAACTATTAACTCCTTCGCCGGCACCTTAGCCCGAAGTGCTTCAACAACGCTGTTCTTGCCAGCAACTGCATCTTGTGAAAATTGTTTTCGATCAAATCTTTTCTCACTTCGCTCTGGTCTTCTGTCTTCACGTTTTAGCTCTCGATCATTTACTCTTACTGGTTTTTTAAAACCTTTTCTATCATCTCTTTTTTCAACTCTTCGATCATCACGTTTATCTTTTATGCGGTTATCTCTTTTCTCAGGGCGCGCTACAGCAGAGCGTTTAACTCTTTTACCGCCAGCTCTTAAAAAAGATTTTGGCCCCTTTGGTCGATCCTTGCGCGCTCTACCTGGCTTCATCAATAACTGCACCTTGGACCGTTAGTTGTGTCTTCAACAGTAATACCAAGGGATGCTATCTGATCACGTATGTCATCTGCTGCCTTAAAATCTTTTCGCTCCCGTGCAGCCTCACGCTGTGCTAGCGCTAATTTGATAAGTCCGTCCATTGCAGCATCATTTGATTTAGTAGCTGTAAAGGCTGAATCTTTTGGATCACAACCTAATATTGAAAGTGCTCCTCTAATTTCACCAGCTGTTTTTGCTAATACTTTCTTATCATCTGCTGCTGAATTACCAATTCGCATACTCTCTGCAATAAAAGCTAAGCCTTGGGGCACAGCTAAATCATCGTTCATGGCCTTAGCAAACTCATCTGCAATTAATATTTCAATCTCTTTACCAATAACACTCTCTGCCCTGCTTAAAAATGCTTCAATGCGCTTAAAAGCGGTTGCAGATTCAGCGAGAGCTTCAAAGGAAAACTCAAGCATGCTTCGATAATGCGCACTTCCTAAATACCAACGAAGCTCAATGCCACGTACTTTTTTTAGTATTTCAACAACTTGTAATGAATTTCCTAATGATTTACTCATCTTCTCACCACTAGTTGTTACCCAAGCATTATGCATCCAGGTATTTGCAAATTTATATCCAGCAGCATTTGATTGCGCAATCTCATTCTCATGGTGTGGAAAAATTAAATCTAGACCGCCGCCATGAATATCAAAAGCTTCACCAAGGTATGCATGCGCCATCGCTGAACATTCAAGATGCCAACCAGGCCGCCCAGCACCCCACGGAGTTGGCCATGTTGGATCACCTTGTTTAGTAGCTTTCCATAATGCAAAATCTCTTGGATCTTTTTTATATGTTGAATCTGTATCCTCACTAGACTGAAGATCATCTAGTTTTTGATTAGATAAAGTTAAATACTCCTTTAGCTTTCTTACCTCAAGATAAACATCACCATTACCAGGTGCGTAAGCAGAGCCATTTTCAATTAGTTTTTGCATTAACTCAATCATCTGAGTGATGTGACCAGTTGCTCTTGGCTCATATGTTGGTGGTAATACATTCAGCGCGTTATAGGCATCAGTAAAGGCCCGCTCATACTTCATGGCAACTTGCCACCAAGGAATCTCTTCATGGACTGCTTTATGCAAGATCTTGTCATCAATATCAGTTACATTTCTAACAAAAGTTACGTTATATCCTGAAGTAATTAGCCAACGGCGCAAAATATCAAAGTTAACGCCACTTCTTATATGACCAATATGAGGCGGTGCCTGCACAGTGGCGCCACATAGATAAATTCCAACCTCACCTTTTTTAATTGGCTTAAAGGCTGAGATCACTCTGCTTTTAGTGTTATATAAATTAAGTGTGCTCATTATTTAATTTTACCTTTACGCACTAACTATTAACGCTGTTGCAATCGCAGATAAGCCTTTACCTTCACCGGTGAAGCCAAGACCATCTGTTGAGGTTGCAGATACTGAGACAAATGCGCCGCTTAATGCTTTAGATAATGCAGCTATCGCATCCCCCCGCCGTGGCCCAATCTTTGGTCTATTACCAATAATCTGCACCGCTACATTTTCAATAACAAAACCTACATCAGTAATTTTTGCAAGGCTCTCACTTAATAACTGAGCGCCACTTACGCCAGCATATTTAGCATCATCTACGCCAAAATTACTTCCTAAATCACCAAGGCCTGCTGCTGATAAGAGTGCGTCACATATTGCATGGCAGGCCACATCAGCATCTGAGTGACCATCTAAACCAATTTCGTTCTCCCAAATAAGACCAGCTAGAGATAACTTTCTTGATTTATCACTACTAAATGCATGAGTATCAGTTCCAATCCCAACTCGAACTTGTTTTTGAGTATTTGGAAGAAGTATTTGAGTAGCGGTAACTAAATCTGATTTTGTAGTTATTTTAAGCGCTCTAAACTCACCAGGTATAACCTTTACCGCAATCCCTAATGCTTCAACTAAAGCTGCATCATCTGTTGCATCCTCTGATGCCTGATGGGCTCTCGCTAATACTGATCTACTAAAACCTTGTGGTGTTTGAACAGCTCTAAGGGATGATCTATTTAAAGTATTTCTCACATAATTACTGCTATCAACCACTTTAATGGTGTCAATAACATCTAGTGCTGGAATAACTGCCTGCTCACCCTTTGATAACTGGGTTAATACTAAATTAGCAAGATCAGTTGTTGCCAGGGCTCGGGCGCCATCATGGACAAGGACATACTCATAATTTTCTGGAATATGCGTTAGCGCAATTCGGATACTGTCACTGCGCAAAACACCGCCGGTAATAACCTTTACCTGATCACCTAATAGCTTTTTGAATTGATCTTCATAGCCAGCTGGTGCAGTAATAATAATTAACTCAGCAACTGGTGATAATGCTGCTACGGCATGTTCAACTAAGGTTTTATCAACCAATTTAACAAGTGCTTTAGGAAGATTTGCGGCTAACCTATTTCCAGCACCTGCTGCTGCGATTATTGCCGCAGTTTTATTAATCATGACAGTTAATTACTGCCAGTTAAGAGGCGAGTACCTCATCTAATAAGGTTGCTGCTTTTTCTTCATCAGTTCCCTCAGCTAACGCTAACTCAGATACTAAAATCTGCTTAGCTTTAGCAAGCATTCGCTTCTCACCAGCGGATAGACCGCGATCTAAATCGCGGCGATATAAATCTCTAACAACTTCTGCCACCTTTATAACATCACCAGAGGCTAGTTTTTCAACATTTGCTTTGTAGCGGCGAGACCAGTTAGTTGGTTCCTCTGTGTATGGCTGGCGTAATACATTAAATACTCGATCAAGACCTGCGCTGTCTACAACATCTCTTACACCAACTAAATCAATGTTCTCTGCTGGAACTCTTACGGTTAGATCACCTTGGGCGACCTTTAAAACTAGATATACCTTCTCTTCACCTTTGATTATGCGCTTCTCAATTGCCTGAATTTGTGCTGCTCCATGATGTGGATAGACAACGGTTTCGCCAACTTTAAATGTCATAAGAGGAAAAGGCCTTTCGATAGGGGCTAATAATACCAGCATTTTGCGATCCAAATCACCCCCATAAATTGCCCCTTATTTTTAGGTTATTTCACGCCTTTAGATAACCTTTAACCATGGCCTCCACTCTAAAAAGATTTATAGCACTTTTAATTATTTCAACAGCTGTTACTGGTTGCGGTGCTGGTCAGAATGCGGCTACTAGAAATTTTAAACAAGTAACTGATGGTGTTGAAGCACAAAGTGCTGAAATTAGATTACGTAATGTGTTAATTGTTAAAACCGACACAAATGATGCGGTACTTGTTGGCACATTAGTTAGCTGGTCAGATGAACCGGACGCAATTACTGGTATCAGTATTAATAACATACCTGCCACATTATCGGCTCCTAGTTTTGAGTTAGTAAAAAATAAGCCAGTAATTTTTGTAGGAGATAGCGCAAATGCTGATGCTTATATTCCTGGCCTAAATAAAGTAGCTGGTGAGCGCATTCCTGTAACCTTTAATTTTGCGACAGCAGCTCCGGTAACAGTTGATGCATTAATTCTAAATAGTGAGGGTTTTTATAAAGATTTAGTTAGAGTTACTAAAGTAGCTTTAGCGCCTTAATTTTCAAACCTATAACCAAGACCTCTAATGGTCTGGATATAAACTGGATTAGCTGGATCTGACTCAATCTTTGCTCGCAATCGCTTTACATGCACATCTAATGTCTTAGTATCACCAAAGTAATCAGAGCCCCATACTCGATCAATAAGTTGCGCGCGAGTGAGTACTCGCCCGCTGTTGCGAACTAGAAACTCAAGTAGTTCAAACTCCTTAAGTGGTAGTGAGATAAGTTCATTATTGATATTAACCTGATGCCGCTCCACATCAATTCGCACTGGACCTGCCGTAATGACGCCTTGATCTGACTCTGTGTTGTCTCCTTGACGGCGAAGGACTGCTCTAATACGAGCAATTAATTCTGCCTTTGAATATGGCTTTGTAACATAATCATCAGCGCCAAGCTCTAGGCCAACAACTTTATCTACCTCAGTGTCTTTAGCTGTTAACATAATAATTGGCACAGCAGATCTAGAGCGCAGCTGCTTACACACCTCAGTTCCTGATAAACCAGGCAACATAAGATCTAATAGGACAAGATCTGCCCCGCCTTTATCAAAGGCTGTAATCGCCCCATCACCAGTATCTGCAACTACTACTTCAAAACCCTCTTTAGTTAATACATATGAGAGTGCCTCAGAAAATGATGCCTCATCTTCAACAACTAATATTTTGGTCATCTTCCTTATTGTCCTTCATTCTTACTTTGGTTAGCAATT